>JAAXWY010000002.1 GCA_013334745.1 Coriobacteriia bacterium | reverse complement strand
CTCGCGATCTTCATGGCGGTCTTCCTCATCGCAACGCCCGCCTTCGCGGCGGGCTACTCCTGGTCGTGGTCGTTAGGCAGCGGCCCGGGGTCCGGGGAGTACGAGTTCAGCATGCCCCGCGGCGTTGCGACCGACTCCTGGGGCAACATCTACATAGCCGACTTCCTGAACGGCCGCGTCGTGAAGTACACAAGTGATGGCACCTACATGACCCAATTCGGTGGCCTCGTGACGCCACGGGGTGTCGCGGTCGACTCGCAAGGATACATCTACATCGCGGACTGGATTCGTGACCGGGTCGTCAAGCTCGACTCGGACGGCAACGTGGTTGGCGAGAACACCTTCGGTGATGGGCCCACCGCTGTCGCCGTGGACTCCGATGACAACGTGTACGTCGGATACGCCGGCACAACCGCCGACTGGATGCAGCACGTGACCAAGTTCGACTCGCAGCTCAACGAGATCTTCAGCTGGGGCTCTCTAGGGAGCGGCGACTACGGGTTCAACAACATCTCGGGAGTGGCTGCGGGCTCATCGGGCTATGTCTACGTGGTCGACGAGAACAACGCACGTGTCCAGAAGTTCTCCACCTCCAACAGCGAGGCGACACTCGTCTCCACACTTGGGAGCGCCGGAACCGGCGAAACGCAGTTCGGGAGCACGGCCGGGGTTGCCGTGGACGCCGCTGGCAACGTGTTCGTTGTAGACTCCGGCAACAATCGCGTCGCCGAGTACAACTCTTCCGATGAATTCGTGCGCGCATGGGGCTCCGAGGGCAGCGGCGATGGGGAGTTCAGCGAGCCTGGCGGAATAGGAACCGACGCAGCAGGCAACGTCTTCGTCACGGACACCTACAACTTCCGCCTCCAGAAGTTCAGTCCCACCTTCACGCTCACCTACGCCGCAGGAACCGGCGGCTCGATCGAGGGCTCGGCCACACAGATGGTCGCTGCCAGCTCTGACGGCACAACCGTGACCGCGTCGCCGGCAGCGGGCTATCACTTCACAGGTTGGAGCGACGACGTACTCACCGCCGAGCGGCGAGATACCGATGTTGTCGCCGACAAGTCGGTCACAGCCAGCTTCGCTGCAGACCCGGCCCGGTTTACGCTCGAGTACACCGCAGGCCCCGGAGGATCGATCGTCGGATCTACGACGCAATCGGTTACTGAAGGCTCGTACGGCACCACCGTGACCGCAGTGCCTGACGCCGGCTACGAATTCGCAGGCTGGAGCGACCTCGTCTTGGCAGCGTCGCGTTCGGACTTCGCCACCAAGACCGTGACCGCGAGCTTCACTACCTCGTGGAGCTACACCCTTGACCTCGAGGGCAACGCGACCATCACCGGCTACACCGGGTCCGACACCACCGTCACCGTGCCTTCAGCCCTCGGGGTTCATCCCGTGGTGGCCATCGGGGATAGCGCGCTCACTGGCGACCCATTGAGGAGCGTCACCATCCCGAGCGGCGTGAAGACGATTGGCAAGTTCGCGTTCAGGGACTGCGCCTCGCTCACGGATGTCACCCTGGCCGAGGGAATCGAGTCGATTGGCGAGAGCGCATTCGACGGATGCGGCGCGCTCGCTGCCGCCCACTTGCCCGAGAGTCTACGCACCCTCGGCGACTGGGCCTTCTTGGACTGCACCTCACTGAGCGAAGCCTCGATGCACGCTGGAATCACCTCGTGGGGCAAGGGCACCTTCTACCACACGGGCCTCATAACGTTCGCCGTTCCCGAGGGCTACACCACCCTGCCCTTGCAGACCTTCGGCAACTGCGGCTCGCTTACCTCAGTCACGCTCCCGAGTACGTTGACGACTCTGGGCGGCGGCGTCTTCGCTGAATGCGGTCAGCTCACCGGCGTGACGCTTCCTGAGTCGCTGACCACCTTGTCTCCTGCGGGATACCAGTTCACCCAGTGCCAGAGTCTCGCGGGCACGTTCACCATCCCGTCGGGTGTGACGTCGATCCCTGAGGGGTTCCTCCTCTACACCCCCCTGGTGACCTCAGTTGAGATTCCCAGCGGCGTCACGTCGATCGGCGGCTTCGCGTTCAACGGGTCCGGACTTACCTCGGTCACTGTCCCCGCATCGGTCACGACGCTCGGCGACAACGCCTTCGCCTGGATGCCGGGCCTGACATCGGTTCGCTTCCTCGGCAACAAGCCGTCGTGCGGCGCGAATCTGTTCTATGACGCCGCCCCGACCTTCTCGGCGTATCGCTACTTTGGCGCCAAGAACTGGCCGACCACGCCTGGCATGTGGACGCCGAACGGCACCGCGGCTGACGGCGACTACCCGATTGCCTACATCGATCCGCACCATGCGCTCACGTTCATCGCGGGCACGGGCGGCTCGCTGGAGGGCTCGACAACGCAGGTGGTCCTCGACGGTCAGTCCAGCAGTGACGTCACCGCGCTCGCAGGTGTCGGCTATCGGTTCGAGCACTGGTCGGACACGGGAGGCGGCGCGTCGACCGCTAACCCGATCAGCGTGCTCGTATCGGTGGACGAGACCTACTCCGCGCACTTCGCCTACGGCAACAACGACTGGTGGTGGACGGCCGGAGGCCCGAGCTCGGGCAGCGGCGACAACCAGTTCAACGAACCGCGTGGCATCGCACTGGACTCGTCGAACAACTCCTACGTCACCGACTTCTATAACAACCGGGTCATGAAGTACGCGAGCGACGGCACGTATCTGTCGCAGTTCGGCGGCTTCAATAAGCCGTGGGGCATCGGGGTGGACTCGGCAGGCAACATCTACGTCGCCGACTGCTACAACCACCGCGTCGTGAAGCTCGCCCCCAACGGCACGGTGCTTGGCACCAAGTCCGACGGCAGTTGGCCCACGGGTGTGGCTGTCGACTCGAACGACAACGTCTACGTGAGCTACATGTACGCGCAGCGCGTCATCAAGTACGACGACAGCCTCAACGAGATCACGCGTTGGGGTGGCACGTACGGCGCGGGCGACGGCGAGTTCAAGAACATCGTCGGTGTTGGTGTGGATGCCTCCGGCTATGTCTACGTGGCCGATCAGGAGAACAAGCGGATCCAGAAGTTCACGACCTCCGGCGCGTTCGTCTCGAAGTTCGGCAGCGCCGGCTCGGGCGATACGCAGTTCAACTACACGGGCGGCGTCTCCGTCGATTCGAACGGCTTCGTGTACGTGGTCGACGGCGGCAACAGTCGCATCGTCGTGTACGACGAGAGCGACAACTACGTGAAGCAGTGGGGAATCGCCGGCAGCTCAAACGGCGAGTTCTCCTCCCCCAACGGCATCGCGATCGACTCGGCGGGTAACGCCTACGTCGCCGACACGTACAACCACCGCATCCAGAAGTTCGGCGACACGTGCACCTTCGCCTACGCCGCGGGGACCGGCGGCTCGGTGACCGGGACGTCTCCTCAGATGGTGGCGTTGGGCCTGGACGGAACGAGCGTCACCGCGATACCAGCGAGCGGCTACCACTTCACCGGCTGGAGTGACGGTGTACCGACCGCAGAGCGCCAAGACCTCGCGGTGTCCGGCGATAAGTTCTTCACGGCCAACTTCGCCCTCAACACCTACTCGATCAGCGGCGCGGTCACCAGCGCCGAGTCGCTCGGACTCGTCTCGGGCGCGACCGTCGATCTGTGCAACCCCGAGAACGGCACTGTCATCGCCTCGACAACCACGAGTGAGCTGGGTCTCTACTCGTTCAGCGTGAGCGTGGACACCGACTACGTGCTGAAGTTCTCGAAGGACCGCTACGTCACCGAGTGGCACGCCGATGAAACCGGCTACGCCACCGCAACCTCGGTGCGCGCGACGGAAGCGAGCCCTGATCCCGTCGTGGATGCGGCGATCGCGCCGCTCTCGATCTCCGGCTACGTGACCGACTTCTTGGGCGCCCCGATCGAGGGAGCCAAAGTCGAGTTCCGACACTGGAGCGACGCCGGCTACATGTCCTACGCCTGGGAGACCGTCACCGATGAAGCCGGCCGATACACGTCGGGCGCGTCACTTGAGCCCGAGCGGGGCTACATGGTGAACTTCTCCAAGTCCGGCTACCAGTCCATGACGTTTGAGAATCAGCCGATCGCCCATCGAGGCGACGTCACCCAGGTGACGCTGACGGCTGCTGACGGGCCTCGCGCGAGCATCAGCGCAACACTGGGTCCCCTCTGCTCGATCGAGGGAACCGTCACGAGCGATGACTCGAGCCTGCCAATCGGCTCGGCCCTGGTCCACGCCACCAACACCACCACAGACTACGGCGACACCTACGGGATGACCGACGAGTTCGGGCACTACGACATCCCCGCGTACGCCGGCGTCGACTATCGCATCGTCGTCTACGCCACGGGCTTCGTGAGCGAGTTCTACGACGACGTGGCGCTCGCGGAAGACGCGACGCTCGTCACACCGCTCAACACGGCTCCAACCGTCGTCGCCAACATGAGCCTCGCGACCGCGCCTTACTACTCCATCACCGGCACCATCACCGACTCCGTCACGTCCGATCCGATCGCCGATCAGACGGTCGAGATCTGGAAGTGGAACGACACTGACGCAATCTGGGAGGACTGGGACAGCCTCTCGACCGACGAGAACGGCGCCTATCTCTACGAGCCGTGGGCACCGGGCCAGTACCGGCTCCAGTTCCTGCCCGAAACCCACCTCGAGAAGTGGCACGAGAACGCGGCGTCGATCGATGACGCGACAACCATCGAACTGATCCCTGACGCCCGTGAGGCCACAGCCGACGCGACGCTCGCGCCGGTGCCGGTGCCGCAGATCAAGGGCCGCGTCACGGACCCGGATGGCAATCCGGTCGAGGACGTCTCGGTGTGGATCACCCCTGACGGGGACTTCTACCCCGAACTCGCGACCTTCACCGACGTCAACGGCGAGTACTCGATTCCCGCCGAAATCGACACCGCGTACAGGCTCTACACCGAGAGCACCGACCTTCTCATGGGCCAGTGGTACGCCAACACCGACTACGACAACGCCACCGACATCACTCCCACCTCCGAGACCCCCGAGCAGGTCGTCAACATCACGCCGGACTGGATTCGGTACGCGGGTGTCGTGACCGATCGCGAGAGCGGCGATCCGATCAGCGGCGTGACCGTTCAGGCCTGGATTCCGTTCTGGAATTCCTGGATCTCACAGGCAACGACTCTGACCGCCTCGGACGGCTCGTACTCGCTGCCCGTTCCGGGCAATACGGAGTACGTCGTCTGGTTCGTCAAGGACGGCTACTTCTACCAGGGCGGCAACACGGGTCGGTGGATCGATTCCGACGCTTCGCCGTACAGCCTGGACACGTCCATGTCAGCGTGGGCCTACGAGTTCGATATCGATGGCAACGCCACGATCACCGACTACACCGGCCTCGACTCGACCCTCACCATCCCGTCCGCGTTCGAGGGGCATCCCGTGGTCGCGATCGCCAATCAGGCGTTCGACACGAGCAACTCCCTGAAGAGCGTCACCGTCCCGGCCGGCGTGACCCGCATAGGCGACCTCGCGTTCTGGGGCTGCGAGAACATGACCGAAGTATCGCTGCCGGATGGGCTGACAAGCATCGGAGGCTCTGCCTTCCAGGCTTGCTACAGTCTGCAATCCGTGACGCTGCCGGATGGGCTGAGCACCATCGGAGAAGGCGCATTCGCGAGTTGTACGAGCATGACGAGCGTCTCCCTGCCTGACAGCGTGACATCCCTAGGCGCGAGCGCATTCAACAACTGCTCCAGTCTAGTGAGCGTGGCCGTACCGTCCGGCATCACGGACCTCGGCAGCGGTACGTTCGGGGCCTGCTCGCAGCTGACGAGCGTGACGTTGCCGGCGACCCTCGAAACGATTGGCGAGGGCGCCTTCCGGGACTGCTCCAGCCTGCCGAGCGTCACCATCCCGGCGAGCGTTACCGACATCGGTAGCGTCGCGTTCTACAACTGCCCGAGCATGACCGCCGCGTACTTCCTTGGGAATGCGCCGACAACTATCGGGGCCTCAGCATTCACCGACGTGGCTGAGTCGTTCACCATCTACTACTACCGCGCGGCTACCGGGTTCCCGGCGGTGCCGGGTCCGTGGACACCGGACGGTGAAGAGTGGGGCAGCAGCTATCCGACCGCCTACATCGACGCTGACGATCCCATCACCTCGCACACCGTCAGCTACGTTGCCACCACTGGTGGCTCGATCGAGGGCTCGGCGACGCAGGTCGTCGAGGATGGCGGGTCCGCGTTGACCGTAACCGCGACCGCCGATGCCGGCTACCGCTTCACGCAGTGGTCCGACGAGTCGGCGGCTGCAGCGCGCACCGACACCAACGTCACGGCAGACGCGATCTACACGGCTGCGTTCGCTCCGTTCGCGTCCAACCCCGACACATTCACCGCACAGGCCAACGAGACGGCGACGGTCGCCGCTCCGGGCGTGCTTTCCAACGACGCCGGCGTCACCGCTGTCGAGATCGTGTCGGGCACCGAACACGGCGACGTGGTGTTGGGCGCCGACGGGGGCTTCTCCTACACGCCGGACATGAACTACTCCGGCACCGATACCTTCACCTACCGAGCAAGCGACGGCGTGCTCTGGACTGAGCCGGTGACGGTCACCATCACAGTGCCACAGCGCGGCTACCAGGCGATTGAGGGCACGATCACGGCGGGCGGCGCTCCGCTTGGCCACATCGTCGTGACCGCATTCGACGCGGCAAACGACCTCTACGAGCAGAGTGTGTTCACCGACGCGGCCGGTCATTATCGACTTGTGGCGCGCTCGGGCTACCACCACCTGCGCTTCACGAAGGCCGCCGATGGAGTGCTCGCAGCGGACTTGGCGCAGTACTACCGTCACGTCGAGAAGATCACCGACGCACCGCTGCTGCGGCTGCTCGCGACAGAAGCGCTCGTCGTCTCCGACGATCTGACTCCGATGACCAAGCCTACCGCCAGCATCACGGGCACGGTCACGGCCAGTGGCGTCGCTCAGAATCGTGTGGTGGTCACAGCTTATGACGCGACGACCCATCGGGACGTGAAAGGCGTGTTCACCAACGCATCCGGTGGTTACTCCATCTCCGGCATCCCCGCAGGTACCTATCACGTGCGCTTCTCGGGTACGACACCCGCGAGCATGACTCAGTACTTCGACCACAAGGCGCCGATCACCGAGGCCACCGTGCTGACGCTGGCTGCCGGCGGAACACTCACGGTCTCGGCTGATCTTGTGGCCTCACCGCCGACGGCACAGACCATCAGCGGCACGATCACCAACGCCGAGGTGCCCCTGAACCGCGTCGTGGTCACGGCATTCGATGCGACCACGCACGCGTACGTGAAGGCGACGTTCACCAACGCACTGGGCGTCTACTCGATCTCGGGAATTCCGGCGGGTACCTACCACCTGCGCTTCACGGGCACGACACCGTCGAACCTGACGCAGTTCTACGACCACCAGGCACGTATCAACGCGGCGACACCGCTCACGCTCGACCCGGGAGCGACGCTCACGGTCACGACCGACTTGAGCGGACCGATCACGCCGTAGCGCGGCTGCCCCGCCGCACTCGCACTCAAGGCCTCGTCGCAAGAGCGGCGGGGCCTTTGGTGTGGACGACGCCGTGCGCATCTGATGCGTTTCCCGACCCCGCGTTTAGATGCCGACGTGGTCTGGGTATGCATATCTACAGCAAGTTGATCGCACGCTCAGGGGGGGCCTGGGCGCTTCGCTCCGAAAGGGGCGCGATCGAAGTGGGGGACTACACCGCGAAGGGGCGCTCGCGTATGTACGCGTGCGTCCGCGCGTCTGTGACCGCAAAGTCGGAACGCTCCAGCACACGAAGATGCTCGCCGGGCAGGCGGGCCCATTACTGGAGCGCGCGACCGATCAGCGGACGCGCGCAGGCAGGGGGACGACGATGACCGCGTCGGCGAAGGCTTCTGGAGTCAGGTCCACGTTCACGGCAGTGGTGCTGGCGCTCGCCTGCCTGCTGGCCCTGGCAGCGCCAGGGTTCACGACGAAGGCAATGGCGGCCGTATTCTCGACTCCGAGGGCGGATACTTGGGGCACGAATGGTACCGTCTACGCAGTTCAACCGGCTGCCGACGGCGGCGTCTACATCGGCGGCAGGTTCTCCAGCGTTGCGCCGACGAGTACGGGCTCCGGTGCCGTGTTGAACACATCTGACGCCCTCTTGGCGTCGCACCTGCAGGTCACTGGTGGCGCCATCGAGACCGCCATCGCTGACGGCAGCGGCGGATACTACATCGGTGGCGGGTTCACGGCAGTGGGGGGCGTGGGCCGTAACTGCATCGCCCACATCCTGGCGGACGGAACACTCGACCTGAGCTGGAATCCGAATGCGAACAGCTACGTCAAAGCCCTCGCGGTCGACGGCTCGACCGTCTACGTGGGTGGCTATTTCTCGACCATCGGTGGGGCGGCGCGCCGCAATATCGCGGCGCTCGATGCTTCTGCCGGCTCGACCGGGACGGCGACGGCGTGGGATCCAAGCGCGAATACCATCGTCATGGCCCTCGCCGTCGACGGCTCGACCGTCTACGCGGGTGGCGACTTCACGACCATCGGTGGCGCGACGCGCAACTACATCGCCGCACTCGACGCCTCGGCTGGCTCGACCGGGACGGCGACGGCGTGGAATCCGAATGCCAATGCGAGCGTCTACACCCTCGCTGTCGACGGCTCGACCGTCTACGCGGGCGGCAACTTCTGGACCATCGGTGGGGCGGCGCGCAACGACATCGCCGCACTCGACGCCTCGGCTGGGTCGACCGGGACGGCGACCGCGTGGAACCCGAATGCCAATTCCGGCGTCCGCGCCATCGCCGTCGACGGATCGACCGTCTATGTCGGTGGTTACTTCACGACTATTGGCGGCGCGACACGCAGCGGCATCGCAGCACTGGACGCCGCAGCTGGCGCGACCGGGACGGCGACTGCGTGGAACCCGAACTCGAGTGACGGCATTCTGGCGCTCGCGGTCGACGGCTCGACGGTCTACGCTGCTGGCAACTTCACCTCCGCCACCATTGGCGGCGCGACACGCAGCGGCATCGCAGCACTCGACGCCTCCGCCGGCTCGACCGGGACGGCGACGGCGTGGAATCCGCGCCCGGATGGCATGGTCCTCACCCTCGCAACCGACGGCTCGACGATATATGCAGGTGGTAGGTTCACATCCCTCGGTGCCGTGACACGCAACAACCTCGCAAAACTCAAGGCCGACGGCACGCTGGATCTCGACTGGGATCCGAACGCGGGTGATGCCGTGTACGCCCTCGCGGTAGACGGCTCGACCGTCTACGCAGGTGGCGACTTCAGGGCCATCGGTGGCGAGGCACGCGGTTGCATCGCGGCACTCAACGCTTCGGCCGGCTCCACCGGGACGGCGACCGCGTGGAATCCGAATGCCAATGCCAGCGTCTACACCCTCGCTGTCGACGGCTCGACCGTCTACGCCGGTGGCGGATTCAGGACCATCGGTGGGGCGGCGCGCAACTACATCGCGGCACTAGACAACTCGACCGGAGCAGCGACCGCGTGGGATCCGAACGCGAGTGGCCCCGGTGGGGAGTTCGAATCGCGCTGTCAAGTCAACGCCCTCGCGGTCGACGGATCGACAGTCTATGCCGGTGGCAACTTCTCGACCATCGGTGGGGCGGCGCGCAACTACATCGCGGCACTAGACAACTCGACCGGAGCAGCGACCGCGTGGGATCCGAACGCGAGTGGCCCCGTTGCGGAGTTCCCCTTCGAATCGCGCTCTGCCGTCTGCGCCATCGCGGTTGACGGATCAACGGTCTACGCCGCTGGCGAATTCACCAACATCGGCGGCGTGGCACGCAATAACCTCGCCGCACTGGACGCTTCGGTCGGCTCCACCGGGACGGCAACGGCGTGGAACCCGGGCGCTGGCGGCGCGGTCAGGGTCCTAGCCGTTGACGGCTCGACCGTCTACGCGGGTGGGGACTTCACGACCATCGGCAGCGTGGCACGCAACAACCTCGCCGCACTGGACGCTTCGGTCGGCTCCACCGGGACGGCAACGGCGTGGGATCCGAACGCGAATTACGGGGTCAATGCCCTCGCTATCGACGGCTCAACGCTCTATGCGAGTGGCAGCTTCACTACCGTCGGTGGCATGGTGAAGTCCGGCTTCGCAGCATTCGAGCCCGCCCCCTACACGGTCGCCTTCGTCACCGACGGGACCCCCGGCTCTTGGGTCACCAGCTCAACGCAGACGGTCCTTGAAGGCATGTCGGCAGCGGCCGTCACCGCGATGGCTCCTGCCAACTACCACTTCGTGAACTGGACCGGCACGGGCGGATTCACTCCGACTATCGCCAACCCACTGACGCTCATGAACGTGACTGCAGATATCACACTCACGGCCAACTACGCGATCGATGAGTTCACGGTGACGTTCGACTCACAGAGCGGCAGCGAGGTCTCGCCGGTCACCGGCGTGGACTACGACACTGCTCTTGGTGCCGGCATGCCCGCCGATCCCACGCGTGAGCACTACACCTTCGCCGGCTGGAACACGGCAGCCGACGGCACGGGGACCGCGTTCGACGCAGCCACGCATGTGACCGGTGATGTCACCGTCTACGCGATGTGGACGATCGACACGTACACGCTGACCTACTCGGCAGACCCCCACGGCTCCGTCGAGGGCTCGGCAACGCAGGTCGTGGACTACAACACCTCCGGCATCGAAGTGCAGGCCAAGGGCATCACGGGCTACCACTTCGTGAAGTGGTCCGACGACGTGATGACGGCCAAGCGCACGGATGCTGATGTGAAGGCCAACGTCACGGTCGAGGCGCAGTTCGCTATCGACACCCACACCCTGACCTACACCGCCGACACCGGCGGCAGCATCGACGGCTCTGCAACGCAGGTCATCGATTACGATGCCTCCGGATCCGAAGTCGCGGCCCACGCCGGCTCCGGCTATCGCTTCTTGAAGTGGTCCAATGAGTCGACGATCAACCCGCGCACCGATGCCCACGTGACCGATGACGCGACCTACACCGCGCTATTCGAGCCTTTCGCGGCTCGCCCTGACACGTTCACCGCTCAGCCCAACGAGACCACGATCGTCACAGCACCAGGCGTGCTTGCAAACGACGCCAACGTCACCGCGGTCGAGCTCATCACGGGCACCGAGCACGGTGACGTGGTGCTCGACTCGACCGGTGGATTCGTCTACACGCCGGACATGAACTACTCGGGCACCGACACGTTCACCTATCGCGGCAGTGACAGCGGGATGTGGACTGAGTCGGCCACAGTCACCATCACGGTCCTGCCGCGCACCTACCAGGCGATTGAGGGTACCGTCACGGTGGAAGGCGCGCCGCTATCGCGCATCGTAGTCGCCGCGTTCGATGCGGCAAACGATCGGCACCAGCAGGGGGTCTTCACGGATGCCAACGGGCGCTATCGCCTGTGGGTTCCCTCGGGCTACTACCACCTGCGCTTCACGCGTGCGGCCGATGCTCAGTATGCGGAGGCCATCGACCAGTACTACCGCCACGTCCAGAAGCTCACCGACGCACCAATGCTCAGGCTGCTGCCCGCCGAGGCGCTCGTCGTTTCCGACGACCTGACGCCGATCGCGAAGCCCGTCGCGAGCATCACCGGTACGATCACAGCCAGCGGCCTGCCGCTGGAGCGCATCGTGGTCACGGCGTATGACTCGACGACGCACAGAGACGTCAAGGGCGTGTTCACCAACGCATCCGGCGCCTACTCCATCACCGGAATCCCGGCAGGCACCTATCACGTGCGCTTCGGCGTGAGCTCGCCTGCGAGCATGACGCAGTACTTCGACCACAAGGTGCCGATCAGCGAGGCGACGGTCCTGACGCTTACCGCGGGCGGAACGCTCACGGTCTCCTCGGACCTCGCACCCGCCGCAACCCAGACAATCAGCGGCACGATCACCAACTCCGAGCTGCCGATGAGCCGCATCGTGGTCACGGCGTTCGATGCGACCACGCATGCGTACGTGAAGGCGACGTTCACCAACGCGTCGGGCGTCTACTCGATATCGGGCATCCCGGCAGGGACCTATCACCTGCGCTTCACGGGTACCACTCCATCGAATCTGACGCAGTTCTACGACCACCAGGCACGAATCGGGAACGCGGCGCCCCTGTCGCTTGACCCGGGTGCCACGCTCACGGTCACGACCGACTTGAGCGGACCGATCGCTCCGTAGCGCGGCTGCCCCGCCGCGTTCGCAAACGAGGCCCCGTCGCGCAAGCGGCGGGGCCTCTGTGCGGGTAGCAGCAACCCCCGCAAACTGCGCCGCCTGCCTCGCCGTTTAGTAGACCCAGACATTGGGGTAATTGCCTCTCGAGGGACAGGGGCTGTATGCCCGCGGGGCTGTCTCTTCTTCGGCAGTTGAAGATTGAGGGGGCTCTAGCCATGAGTAGTCGCTGTCTCGCGCCGTCACTTGGTGGCGCACGCCGCTGGACCCGGGGAATCATCCTCGCAGCCTCACTTGCTTTGTTGCTCGCTCCCGTCGTGGCAAGCGCCACGACGTCGACGAGCGTGGGCGTGGGCGCGACTCCGATCGGCGTCGTATGCAATCCCAACACGAACATGGTCTACACGAGCAACTACGACAGCGGCAACGTGACGGCCATCAACGGAGCCACCGGCTCCGTGGTCGGCACATTCACGGTAGGGGCCAATCCGAAAGCACTCGTCGTTGACCGAGTACGCAACAAGCTGTTCGTTGCCAATGCGGGGCCCAACAACAGTGGGACGACCGTATCGGCGATCGACCTGGCCACGAATGCGGTCTCAAGCATCACGGTCGGAACCGGTCCCCTCGATCTCGTAGTCGACGAGGTCGCAGGGCGCCTCTACGTCGCCAACTTCTGGTCGCACAACGTCACAGTGATCGATGCGGCCACGAGCCTGGTCACGACGACGGTTGCGGTAGGGCAGTTCCCGAACGCGATAGCGCTGAACAACACATCGCACAAGGTGTACACAACGAATCAGGACGGCAACTCCGTCACCGTGATTGATGCGGCCGCTGGGTTCACATCGACATCCATTGGGGTCGGCTGGGAGCCGCGTGCTGTTGACGTCAACCAGACTACCGGCGAGGTGTACGTCTGCGATCACAACGGCGTCAGCGTCATAGACGGCACCACCAACGAGTTCAAACGCACCGCCGAGGCCGGTAACATCTCGCAGACGGTCGCCGTCGATGAGGTGACCGGCAAGGTGTACGTGGCGAACCAGCTTTCGTCCGACGTCACCGTGATCGACGTGGTGGGTGGCTACACCACGAAGCAGCTCATGACGGGTGGGCAGCCAACGGCTTTGGCCATCAACTCGTCGCTCGGCAAGATCTACGTGTCGTGCGTGGCGGATGGCTGGGTGCGAGTAATCGACCGCACTACCGACGCCATGATCGATAAGGTCACGGTTGGGCTCCATCCGTTCGGCATGGCGCTGAACGAGACCGACCGTAAGGTCTACACCGCAAACTCCGGCGCCAGCACCGTCAGCTGGTTCCAGGCGCCTCCGCCGCCGGTCACCGTGCGCTACAGAGCGGGTGCAGGTGGTTCGCTTGAGGGCTCCGCGACGCAGAGTGTGGAGCCTGGGGGCTCCGCCACCGAGGTCGAAGCCAAGCCGGATACCGGCTACCGCTTCGTCAACTGGACGGGCACCGGCTCAATCGAGACCACGACCGCCAACCCACTCACGGTGGAGAACGTCACCGAGGACGCTACCTACACCGCCAACTTCACGACCGACTGGACCTACAGGCTCGATGGCGACGACAACGCCACCATCATCGGCTACGCGGGTACCGACACGACTATCACCATTCCAGCCGTCATTGACGGCTACCCCGTCGTCGCCATCGACGACCTCGTGTTCCTATACAGGACTGATCTGACGAGCGTGAGCATCCCCGAGGGCGTGACCAGCATTGGCGCGTATGCGTTCTACGGCTGCTCGAGCCTGACGAGCATGAGCATCCCTGCCGGGGTGACCTCCATTCGCGACTATACGTTCTACGGGTGTTCGAGCCTGACGGACGTGGCCCTCCCTGAGGGTCTGAACAGCATCGGTTTTCAGGCTTTCCGGGCATGCTCGAACCTGACTAGTGTGACGTTCCCAAGCAGCCTGACGAGCATCGGCGAGGGCGCGTACGAGTGGTGCTCGAACCTGACAGATGTGACGATTCCCGCTGGCGTAACCAGCGTCGGCAGGGTCGCGTTCTACGGGTGCGAGAGATTGACTTCGGCCACGTTCTTGGGCAATGCACCCACGACAAGCGGCGCATACATGTTCTCGGGCGCGTGGGGGATCGTCGTCCATCACTACCGCGCTGCCACCGGCTTCCCGACTCCTCCGGCGCCATGGGCGCCGACCGGCAACCCGGACGAGGGCAGCGTCCCGACCGCCTACCTCGATCCGTTGGTGGCCTTTGTCGCCGACACCGGCGGCTCGATTGAGGGCTCAGCGACTCAGATTGTGGCAACCGGTTCGGACTGCTCGGCTGTTACCGCGAACCAGGACACCGGACACCACTTCACCAACTGGACCGGTACGGGTTCTTTCGAGACCACGACTGCCAATCCACTCACGGTCACCAACGTCACCGCCGACACGACCGTGACCGCGCACTTCGCTCCCGATACGTTCACGGTGAGCTTCGACTCGATGGGCGGCAGCGACGTCTCGCCGGTCTCCGGTGTCGAGTACGACACCCCGTTGGGCGCCGGGATGCCCGCCGATCCGACGCTCGCGCAGCACACGTTCGTGGGCTGGAACACGGCCTCGGATGGGACGGGTACGGCGTTTGACGCGACCACGCCGGTAACGACGGGTATCACCGTCTACGCGCAGTGGGCGGCCACCACCTACACCGTCAGCTTCGAGGCGGGTAAGGGCGGCACGGTCGAGGGTGCGACCCCGCAGGTCGTCGAGAGCGGCTCAGGCTCCTCTGAAGTCACCGCCACGGCCGGCCCCGGGTATCACTTCGAGAACTGGACCGGCACGGGGTCCTTCGAGACCACGACGGCAAACCCGCTCACCGTCACCAACGTCACCGCTGATATGACCGTGACCGCGAGCTTCGCGATCAACGTCTACCGCGTCGCCTACAGGGCGGGCATTGGCGGAGTGGTGAGCGACGGCCAGAGCACCGCGACTGTGCTCGCACAGAACGTCGAGTACGGGAGCGACGCCAGCGCCGTCTCCGCCCTCGCTGACGACGGCTACCGCTTCGTGAAGTGGAGTGACGAGTCCACGGCGAATCCGAGGACCGACACGGTGGTGTCCTCCAACGCTACCTACACCGCGAACTTCGAGCTCACGGGTGTTCCCATCACCGCCACGACTCCGTCGGACGGCACGTTCCTCGACAAGTGGGGCTCCGGGGGCGACCTCGAGCCCGGCATCGAGACCGCGCCGCTCGGTATCGCGGTCGCGCCCAATGGCGACGTCTACGTTTCCGACTTGCTCAGCAGGCGCGTACGGTACTTTAACTCCGCTGGTGTGTACCAGGGCGAGTGGAACGGCGCGGACTCGGCCATTTCTCCTCTCAGCCGTCCGTTCGGTATCGCGGTCGCGCCCAATGGCGACGTCTACGTGTCCGACATGGACACCGGCCTTGTTCAGTACTTCGACTCCAACGGCGCATACCAGGGCTACTGGGGCGGGTACGGCTCGCAAGACGGCGAGATGAAGAACCCCACCGGCCTCGCAATTGCACCCAACGGCGACGTCTATGTATCGGATGCTGAGAACAACCGCATCCAGTACTTCAGCGCCACGGGCACGTACAAGGGCCAATGGAACAGCGAGGGCACCGAGGCGGGAACGCTCAGCATGCCGTACGGACTCGCTGTCGCGCCGAACGGCGACGTCTACGTGGCCGATGCCGGCAACGGTCGTATCCAGTACTTCGACTCCACCGGGACATACAAGGGACAGTTGGGCGGGCCGGGTACCGATGACGGTCAGTTCTCAACTCCCGTATTCGTGAGCGTCGCACCCAACAGCGATGTGTACGTGACGGATATGGAGGGCAACCGCGTAGAGTGGTTCAGTGCCACGGGAACCTACCTCGGCCAATGGGGCACTGGGGGCGTAAACGACGGCCAGTTCTCCCAGCCGACCGGAATCGCCATCGCACCGAACGGCGACGCCTACGTGGCGGACATGCAGAACTCCCGCATCCAACACTTCGGTGCGCGTGGAACGATCACGCCCTCCGGCGCAACACGCGTCGCCGAGAACGGCGATGCGACGTTCACCGTGACGCCTGACGCCGGCTACCACCTCAAGGATGTGACCGTCGATGGCGAGCCCGCGACGCTGACCGACGGCCGCTACTCATTCACGGGCGTCAACGAGCCGCACGTCATCTCGGCGACCTTCGAGCAGGACTTCCCCATCACCGCCTACACGTCCTCCAACGGCGAGTACCTAGGCACACTCGAGTCCACCGGCGCCGGTGTTGCCGTCGCACCGAACGGCATCGTGTACGTTGCTGATTCACGAGCCAATCGTATCCGGTACTACAGTTCCAGCGGCGACCTACTCGGCTCGTGGGGTGGCCCAGGCTTTGGCGATGGCGAGTTTGACGGCCTGGCGGACGTCGCAGTCGCCCCCAACGGGGACGTCTACGCCACCGATCAGTGGAACGGTCGCGTCCAGTACTTTGATGCCACCGGCACCTACAAAGGGCAGTGGGGCAGTCGAGGTGTCGGCGGCCAGTTCGGCTCAGTTATAGGTGTCGCCATCGCGTCCGACGGCACCGTCTACGTGACCGATGGGATCCTCCATAGCGTCCAGTACTTCACTCCCACCGGCGAGTACAAGGGCAGGTGGGGCGCCGAGGGAACCGACGACGGACAGTTCCAGACCCCCGTCGGCATCGCAGTCGCACCAAGCGGCGACGTGTACGTCGGCGATGTACGGAACTACCGAGTGCAGTACTTCAGTTCCACAGGGACCTACAAGGGCCAGTGGGGTACCGAGGGGACTGGCGCGGGCCAGTTCTACAGGCTCATGCTTCTTGACGTCGCCCCCAACGGCGATGTGTACGTCCCCGACGTCAACGATGACGACCCGAGTGCCTCTCGCGTCCAGTACTTCAGCGCAACGGGAACCTACCGAGGTCAGCTCGGCGGTGGGGGCTCCGGAGTCGGGCAGTTCACGATGCCGCTTTGCGTCGCATTCGCACCGAATGGGCACGCGTACGTCTCGGACTTTGCGAGCGCCACGGTCCAGTACTTCGGAGCGCGCGGCACGATCAGCCCTGCCGGAGTGACGCGCTTCGCTCCAGGCGCTGACGCCACGTTCGCCGTGACGCCGGATGCCGGCTACAAGGTCGCCTCGGTCCTCGTCGACGACGAGCCCGTGTCGTTGACGGACGGGGTCTACACCTTCACCAACGTGACCGGTGCACACAGCATCGTCGCCGCGTTCGAACTCGACCTCACCGCCAACGACGACGCCTATGACGCCTCCGCCAACGAGACGACGACCGTGGACGCTCCCGGCGTGCTGGGCAACGACAGCGGGTCGGGTCTGAGCGCTCAGCTCGAAAGCGGCGTCTCGCACGGCGCTCTCTCGCTTTCCGCCGACGGCGGCTTCACCTACGCGCCGGACATGAACTACAGCGGCACGGACGCCTTCACCTACTCCGTAACGAACGGCGACCTCACTAGTGCCCCGGCGACGGTCACCATCTCGGTCCTGCCTCGCCCCTACCAGGCGATCGAGGGCACCATCACCGCGGGCGGGGCTCCGCTTGGGCGCATCGTGGTCACGGCATTCGATGCGGCCAACGACCGCTACGAGCAAAGCGTGTTCACCGACGCCGCCGGGCGCTATCGCCTGTGGGTGCGCTCGGGCTACCACCACCTCCGATTCACCAAGGCGGCCGACGGCGTGCTCGCCGAGGGCCTCGAGCAGTACTACCGCCACGTGGTCAAGATCACCGACGCACCGCTGCTCAGATTGCTCGCAACCGAGGCCCTCGTAGTCTCCGATGACCTTACGCCGATGACCAAGCCGGCGGCCAGCATCACCGGTACGGTCACAGCGAGCGGTCTGCCGCTCGAGCGCATCGTGGTCACAGCGTATGACTCGACGACGCACAGGGACGTCAAGGGCGTGTTCACCGACGCAGCCGGTGGTTACTCCATCACCGGTATCCCGGCGGGTACCTACCACGTGCGCTTCGGCGTGACGTCACCTGCAAGCATGACGCAGTACTTCGACCACAAGGTGCCGATCAGCGAGGCGACAGTGCTGACGCTGACCGCTGGTGGGACGCTCACGGTCTCATCGGACCTGGCTCCTGCCGCGACCCAGACCATCTCGGGCGTTGTCACCGCCTCAGAGGTGCCGCAGAACCGCATCGTGGTGAGCGTGTTCAACGCGACCACGCACGCGCACGTGAAGGGTGTGTTCACCAACGCGAATGGCGAGTACTCGATCTCCGGCATCCCGGCCGGCACCTACCACCTGCGCTTCACGGGCACGACGCCGTCGAACCTGACGCAGTTCTACGACCACCAGGCACGTATCGCCAATGCGAGCGTGCTCGCGCTCGATCCCGGAGCGACATTGACGGTCACGACCGACCTGAGCGGCGTGATCGCTCCGTAGCGCAGCTGCCTGGCTGCGCTCGCACTCGAGGCCCCGTCGCAGCTGCGGCGGGGCCTTGGCGCGAATAGCGGCGAGACGCGAGTCGCGCTAGTCTTTCATGCGGGTCGCCGTGCGGCGACGAACAAAAGCAACAGCCCGCGAACAGGTCACCATGACCTCGGGGATGCATGAGAGACTGAGCGCCGCACTTTGGGCGACGTTTCGAACGACGTGGAGGGAACACAGTGGGCAACGCCATAGTCGCGGTCATCTTCGGAGGCCGCTCCGCCGAGCACGAGGTATCGATTCTCACCGCGCACGAGGCCATGGCGGTCCTGCGCGAGATGGACGGCTACGACGTCGTCCCCGTCTACGTCACCAAGTCCGGCCGCTGGCTGACCGGCGAGGCACTCAACGTCCTCGACAAGTTCGCGGATCCCGAGACCCTCGAAGCCGACTGCCGCCCCATCTCGCTTCGCCCCATGGAGCGTGAGGTCTTCACCTCCGAGAAGACCGGCCTGTTCGCGAAGGCCGAGACCATCGCGGTCGACGTCGCACTCCCCCTCATCCACGGCCCCAACGGCGAGGACGGCACGCTGCAGGGCGCGCTCGACATGCTCGGCATTCCGTACGCGATGTCGGGTGTGCTCGCCTCGGCGCTGTGCATGAACAAGGTCGCCACCAAGCAGATGCTCATCGCCGCCGGGCTCGCTCAGGTCCCCTACGTCGTCGCGACTCGCGCCGGCTGGAGCGCGGATCCCGGCCGTGAGCTCGCAAAGGTCGACGCGCTCGCCGAAGGCGCGCTGTTCGTGAAGCCCGTTCGCGGCGGATCGAGCATCGGCATCACCTTCGTCGAGGATCGCGAAGCGCTCGCGACCGCCATCGAGCTCGCGCTGCGCTTCGATGAAGAGGCGGTCATCGAGACCGCCATCATGGGGGCCGCCGAGGTGAACTGCTCGGTGCTGAAGTACGGCGACACCGTCGAGGCGAGCGTGCTCGAGCTCGTCGATGCCTCCGGCGGATTCCTCACCTACGAGCAGAAGTACCTCGCGTGGAGCACCGGTGGCGGAGCCAAGGGCGCGCCCGTGAAGGGTGCGCCGGTCAAAGGCGCTCCTGCCGAGGGCGTGCAGGGACATCGCATCCCCGCGCCGATCTCCGATGAGCTCACCGCGCGCATCCAGGCCGACGCCAAGCGCGCGTTCACCGCGTGCACGTGCGATGGGCTCGTGCGCGTCGACTTCCTGGTGAAGGACGACGAGGTCACCGTCAACGAGATCAACACCGTGCCCGGCTCGCTCGCCTTCTACCTGTGGGAGGCAAGCGGCGTGGCGTTTCCGGAGCTGCTCGACCGCCTGCTCGGCTCGGCGCTCAAGCACGCCGCCGCCCGCATGTCGCTCACGTTCTCGCTGGACCGCAATCTGCTTGCCGACATCGAAGCCGCGAAGGGCACGAAGCGAGTGTAGTTGGCAGTCCGCGCGCCATTGGCTTCAGCCCGCCCGTTCCAGACGTTCTGCAATCCACACCTTGATGATCGACTGCCGAGTCACGCCCAGCCGCCCTGCCTCGCGATCGAGCGACTCGACCATCCACAGGGGGAAGTCGACATTGACGCGCTTCTGTTCGCGGTTCGGACGTACGGCCGCGGACAAGTCGAACTCGTCGATGACGTCGTCCGCGCCCTCGTCAAACCGCCTATCGAGCTCACTCGCCTTCATACTCTTCGACCTCCCGAGGTCGTGAACGTCGGACCGAGATGAGGCGGATTGCATCGCCTCGATAGGTCGCGATCGCCGACCAATGCCGGCCCTCAATGAGCCCGACGAACAGGAATCGCGCCTCGCCCGTCAAGCGGGCCTGGACTCGCAGGATTTCGTCATCGAGCCATAGATTCTGGGCCTCGATGGAATCGATTCCGTGCTTCGCCTTGTTCGCGGCGCTCTTCGCTGCATCGAATTCGAAGAAGTGCGACATCTTCGCCTCTATTGCGATGTCAGGTATAGAAACTATACCTTTTCGGGATAGAGTGCTAGCGACATTCTGCTGAGCGGCAGCCAGGTCGGGTGCACGCATGTCGTCCTCAAGCACGTGGCTGAAACCGTGGACGTCTCACGGTGCCGGGTCTCTCCAAACCGATCCCAAACAGAGTTCTACCGGCAGGCGTCGCCGTTATCCCCGCGCGAGCGCCGCGCTCACGATGCGGTCGACGTACTCCTCGAAGCTGATGCCAGCGGCCTCGGCGCTCATCGCGAGCACGCTGGTCTCGGTGAGGCCGGGCGACGTCGAGCACTCGAGCACGTAGGGCGTGCCGTCAGCGGCGACCACCATGTCGACTCGGCTGACGTCGCGACAACCCAGCGAGGTGTACACGCGGGTCGCGATCTCGGTGGCGCGAGCCGCTACGTCTTCGGGCAAACGGGCGGGCACGAAGTACTCGGTTTCACCCGGCGTGTACATGGACTCGTAGTCGTAGAGGCCGGCTTTCGGCGCGATCTCGACCGCGGGCAGTGCCTCGGTGCCGTTCGGGCCGTCGAGAATCGGGATGGCTATCTCGGTTCCGTCGATCCACTTCTCGACGAGCACCTTGCTGTCGTAGCCGAGTCCCGTGAGCATCGCCTCGGCGAGTCCCTTGGCGTCGCTCACGCGCGACAGTCCGAGCGCAGAGCCCTGCTCGGCAGGCTTTACCGCGACCGGGAAGCCGCCGATCTCCTCGCCTACCAGGTCGAGCGCGGATGCGGCGCCCATCTCCTTGATCGCCTCGGCGGAGAACGCGATCCACGGCGGCGTGGGGATGTCGTTGGTGAGGAAGAGCCGCTTGGTGAGGTCCTTGTCCCACGCGAGCATCGACGCGAGCACGCCCGGGCCGGTGTAGGGGATCTTGAGGAACTCGAGCAGCTCCTGGATCATGCCGTCCTCGCCAAACTTGCCGTGCAGCGTGATGTAGACGGCGTCAGGGCGCTCGGAGCGAAGAGTGTCGACGAGCTTGGGGACGAGGTCGAGCGCGAGTACGTGGTGTCCGCGCGCTTCGAGCGCAGCGACCACGCGGGCACCGGACTGCAGCGAGATTTCGCGCTCAAGCGAGCGCCCGCCCATGAGAACCGCGATCTTCTTCGCCACGCGCCGTATCCTCTCAACGCACCTCGCCGCTCGAAGCGGCCCGCTTCAGCGAACAGTCTACCCGAGTACGCAGCCGATTCCCGCCGTGCTCGGTCGGTATTCGCGCTCCTTCACACGCTCTCGCTATCATGTGGGCACGGCGCGCGACCCTCACACCGCGCCGCTGAAGGGATGGTCGCCCGTGGCATCCGCACCTCACGACAGACACGATGGCCCACCCGTCTCACGGGAGGAGTTCGCCGTCTTCGCTCACGAGCTTCGCGGCGCGCTGACGGTCATCTCGGGATACAGCGACATCCTGCGCAGGCCCCTGCACGACGACGACCGAGTGGCAGCGCTCGACGGCATCCGCAGGGCGGTCCAGCGTGCGGATGCGCTGTGTTCGGCGGTTCTGGCGGGCGAGCCGGTCCGCACGCAGGCGGCTGTGCCGCGCTCCCCGCTCAGACTGTGGGCGCTCGCGGAACACGTGGCCGCCGAGCAGCGCGCCGCGACCGGTCGTACTGTCGTCGTTGAAGCGCCTGATGATGCGGCTGTGGTCGGCGACGAGCAAGCACTCGCGCGCGTGCTCTCAAACCTTGTGAGCAACGCTGCGAAGTACTCCCCCGCCGAGTCGGTGGTCACGATCCGGGTCGCGAGCGAGGTCTCGCAATCCATGGGCAACATCGCGGTACTCGAGGTGAGCGACCGCGGCTCCGGCATACCGAGCGAAGACCACGAGCGTCTGTTCGAGCCGTTCGAGCGCCTCGATCGCGATGCCGAGCTACCGGGTACCGGTCTGGGGCTCTCGATCGTGGCGTCGGTGGTCGGCGCGCACGGCGGCACCGCTCGGATCCTCGATCGACCCGGAGGCGGCACCACCGTGCGCATCGAGCTGCCGCTCACGCACTAGTGGGCGTACGACTGCTTCCCTACGCGGCGCGCAGCCGTGCGTCCTTGCGTCGCTTGAGTATCTTCTCGACCTCGACCGCCCAGAACACGATGGTCGACATCGCGAGAGCGACCGCGAGTTCGACACCGGTGAGCGGCTGCGTCTTGAACACGGTCTGGAACATCGGCACGTAGATCGTCGCGAACTGCATCACGATGGTGAGCAGGACAGCCCAGGTGAGCGGCTTGTTCGAGCCGAGTCCCTGGCTGAAGAGCGACTGCCGGTCCGAACGGATCGCAAGCACGTGGCCCATCTGCGAGAAGCACAGCACGGTGAAGACCATCGTCTGCCAGTGCCAGCCCATTCTCAGCGCGAGCGCCTGCGTCACAAGCGACGCGCCACCCATCAGCAGTCCAACCCACACGAGGTGCACCGCAAGCCCGTCGGCGAAGATGCTCTCCTTCGGGGGGCGCGGGGGGCGCTCCATGATGCCCTTCTCTTGCGGCTCCGAGCCCAGCGCGAGCCCGGGGAGACCATCGGTCACCAGGTTGATCCAGAGGATGTGAATCGGGAGCAACGGGATCGGCAGACCAAAGAACGGCGCGAGCAGGATCGTCCATATCTCGCCGGAGTTCGACGCCATCGCGTACTTGATGAACTTGCGGATGTTGTCGAAGATGCGCCGGCCTTCTCGGACGGCCGCGACGATCGATGCGAAGTTGTCGTCGAGCAGCACCATCGCCGCGGCTTCCTTGGCCACGTCGGTGCCAGTGACCCCCATCGCGATGCCGATGTCGGCACGCGCCAGCGCGGGCGCATCGTTGACCCCGTCACCGGTCATGGCGACGAACTCGCCCTTGTCCTGCAGCGCCTGCACGATCTTGAGCTTCTGCTCGGGAGCGACACGCGCGTATACGCGCACTTCCTCCACGCGGGTCTCGAACTCCTCGAGGCTCATCGCGTCGAGTTCGGCGCCGGTCATCATCTCGTGCTCATGCTCCGCGATTCCCAGCCTGCGAGCGATCGCAAGCGCGGTCGCCGGGTGGTCGCCGGTGATCATGACCGGGACGATGCCGGCCTTGATGCACTCAGCGACAGCGACGGCCGCCTCAGGACGCGGCGGATCCGCGAGTCCCACGAAGCCGAGCAGCACCAGGTCGGTCTCGATACCGTCGTAGTGGTCCTCCGACGGCAGTGCGGTCAGCTCGCGCGTCGCGAAGGCGAGCACGCGCAGACCGTCGGCCGACCACGCGTCGATGAGCGCCTGCGCGGCTGCCCGGTCGATATCGACGATGCTGCCGTCGGCCGCGAGCGCACCGACCGACCGGTCGACGACCGACTCCGCGGCGCCCTTCGTGAACGCCGCGTACGAGCCGTTCTCGGCGGTGTGCACCGTGGTCATCAGCTTGCGGTCCGAGTCGAACGGGATCTCGGCGGAGCGAGGCAGGGTCGATTCGATCGCGGCCCGCTCGTAGCCCGCCTCGAGCGCCCCGACCAGGAACGCCACCTCGGTCGGATCGCCCACGTAGTCGCCGTGTTCGCCGGTGACGTCGTTGGAGACCGCCATCGCGATCGACAGTCTGTCCCACGCGGTGTCGCCCGCGCCCTTGGCAGGCAGCTTCTCGGCGGGCTGCAGCGCAGAGCCCGTGGCCGCGCGCTCCACGGTCATGCAGTTGACGGTCAGAGTGCCGGTCTTGTCGGTACAGACGAACGTGACCGAGCCGAGCGTCTCGACCGCCGGCAACTTGCGCACCAGCGTGTTGGTCTTTACGAGTCGTCGTGCGCCGAATGCCAGTGTGATGGTGGCGACCGCCGGGAGTGCCTCGGGAACGGCTGCGACCGCAAGGCTCACCGAGGTCAGGAACATGTCGAGGACGTTCTCGCCTCGCAGCACTCCAATCGCGAAGACGAGGCCGCACAGTCCCACCGCAGCGATGCCGAGGCCCTTGCCGAACGCCGCGAGTCGCTTCTGCAGCGGCGTCTTCACGTCACCGGTCGACTCGAGCAGGTTCGCGATGCGGCCGAGTTCGGTCTGCAGCCCGACCGACGTGACGAGACCCAGTCCGCGACCGTAGACGATCTGCGTGCCCTTGTACGCCATATTGCGGCGGTCGCCGAGCGACGCGTCCGGCGCCACGACGGCCGAGGCGTCCTTCTCCACCGGCACCGACTCGCCGGTGAGCGCGGCCTCGGCAGCGCGCAGGCTCGCGGTCTCCACCAGACGGATGTCGGCGGGTACGACCCGCCCTGCGTCGAGCACCACGATGTCGCCGAGCGTGAGCTCCGACGCGGGTATCTCGGTGACGACGCCATCGCGGCGCACTGCGGCCGTCTCGGCGGCCATCTGCCGAAGCGCCTCCATCGCGCGCTCAGCGCGGTACTCCTGGACGACGCCCATGACGGCGTTGAGCACGACGATCACGAGGATGGCGATCGTATCGGCGACTTCTCCGAGCACGCCTGAGATCACGGCGGCCGTGAGCAACAGCAGAATCAGGAAGTCCTTGAACTGGTCGGCGATCATCGCCAGGATCGAGCGGGTCTCGGCCTCGGGCAACTCGTTGGGGCCGATCTCGGCGAGCCGGGCCGCTGCATCGGCGGCGCCGAGCCCCTCGGGTGAGCTCGCAACGGCGCTGAGCGCCTCGTCCACCGTAAGTGCATGCGGTGATTCGGGCGTAGTGGGAACGCTGGGCATGCGCAATCCTCCTCGCGCGGCGTGGCCGCGGTCGTCGAAGGTCTCGCTAGGGATCGGGTTCTCCGTTGCAGGACCGGAGCCTTCGGTGGCTCGTGATGACGGCCTGCATCCCGACGAAACACTCGTCGGGCAGCTACTCCCCTTCGCAGGCGATGGTACCCCAACGAGCAGCGTGCGGCGAGAAGGTCAGGCGGGGAGGTGAGCTAGAGAAGCCGCCCGAACCGCAGGTAGTCGAGCACGAACAACGTGCCCCACCAGATGAAGACGCCGGCGAACACCACGATCGCTCCTTTGAGCATCGCCGATGAGAGCAGACCCGCACGGTGCCGCCTCTCGCTGGCTCGGCTCGCCAGCCACACGCCCACGATGAGGAAGATGCCGATGACGCCGAGAGCGAGCCCGGCGAACACGAAGATGGTGTATTGCAGCGTCTCGTACATAACCGCGTCAGCGGGCAACTGCTCGAACTGCCAGATCGCGACTCCCGAGAGAATCGCCCACAGCCCGAGATAGACCAGGTAGGGCCACCACGGAGCGCCATAACGCCTCGTGCCGTCATCGAATTCGGCGTCGTCGTCCGTGTGGACTGATCCCGGGGCTATGTCGTCGAGAGTCGACTCCGCACCCACCTGAGCGTCTGCCGCGGCGACCGCGGCTGCGATGTCGTCGATATCGTCGTCAGCAGCTGCGTCCGCCCCCTCGGCGGTCTCCGCAGCTTCGGTGACCTCGGTGACTTCTGCGGCATCGCTTGGCTCGGTCTCGTCGGCCTGCGACCCCTCTGCGACATCCGGCTGCGTGTCGGCGTCTTCAACGAGGGGCTCATCGGCGGCTGAGGAGGTGACATCCGAGTCCGGCCCAGCGGCTGGCTCCGGCTCGGCAGCTGGCTCCGCCTCGAGCTCCTGCTGAATCGCGGCGATTTCAGGCTCCGGCTCGACCGCCGGCTCCGTCTGAGTTTCCGCCTCACCCAGCACAATCAGGTCGGCTGACATCGGCTCGCCAGGGACGGGAACCGACTCGATGCCGTCCGCTCCCTCGCCCACACCGTCCTCGATCTCCCCCATGCACCTCTCCTCAATCGCCTTCGGTGAGTCTACGCACCCGAGGCGTTCCGCTCAACTACGCGTTGCTTAGGGGCGCGCAGCCGTGTGAATCGGGCATGTAGATGTGATGGAATCCCCCGCGTAGCCATCGGGCGGGCATGAACCGCGCGTATGCTCGTAATCGACTGACGAACAGTCTACCCCGCTGCCGGTGCCTGCCGTGCAGCGTCGCACAGCCGAGCACGAAGGAGCAACGACCATGTCCGACGAGAACCTCCAGCCCGGAGTACCCGCCGAGCAGCCACCGACACCGGCGCCCGCGCCTCCGTCCGAGCCGCCCGTCTACGCGCCGGAGAGCGCGCCCCCGCAGCCTGCGCCGCCCTTCGCCGCGCCACCCGCTCCCGAGGCTGTACCGCCGATGCCGCCTGCGCCCACCGCGCCGCCAGTCGCGGCCGCGCAGCCACAGCCGCCGCACAGCCACGGCAACGGTGCCGCCATCGTCACCCTGTCGATTGTCGCCGCACTTGTGATGGGCGCGATCGCAGGGGTCGGCGGAGGAATCCTCGGCTCGCAGGTCTTCGCACAGAAGACCGGTGACGGAACACAGACCGTAAAGGTCGTTCCGCAGACCACCGATGAGCCCGTGATCGCGGCGTCCGCTGCCGCCGTACCGAGCATCGTGAATCTCGACGTCACCAGCAAGGCCGTCTCGGAGGGTGAGGGCGGTCTGCCGCAGTCGCACCCGAGCGTGCCGCAGGGCGGCAACGGCTCCGGCGTCGCATTCAGGAAGGTCGACAGCGGCGGCACGTACATCCTGACCAACAATCACGTGGTCGAGGACGCGACCAAGATCACCGTCGCCGACTCCTCCGGCAAGAAGTACCAGGGCACACTCGTCGGACGCGACCCGGACACAGACATCGCAGTCGTTCGCATTGCCGAGGAACTGCCGGTCATCGAGACCGGCGACTCGACCAGGCTGATGGTCGGTCAGACCGTGGTCGCCATCGGCTCACCGTTCGGCTTCGAGCACTCGGTCACATCCGGCGTCGTCTCGGCGCTGGGCCGCTCGCTTTCCAACTACGGCAACTCCGCGAGTGCCGGCTACTCGCTGGCCGACGTCATCCAAACCGACGCCGCGATCAATCCCGGCAACTCCGGCGGAGCTTTGGTCGACAAGTCCGGCCGCCTTGTCGGGATCAACACCGCCATCTACAGCGACACCGGTCAGAGCGGCGGCATCGGCTTCGCGATTCCCGTCTCCACAGCCTCTCGCGTCGCCGATGAACTCATCGCCGGCGGCAAGGTCGGTCACCCGTTCATCGGGCTCATCGGACTGACGCTCGACCCCGAGATGGCCGCGAAAGAGAAGACCTCGGTCGAGCAGGGCGCACTCGTCGATAGCCTCACCAAGGGCGCTGGCGCCGATAAGGCCGGGGTCCGAGTGGGCGACGTCGTCACGAAGGTCGATGGCAAGGATATTCGCTCCATGGACGAGCTGGTGATCGCCGTCAGGCGTCACGCGATCGGCGACACCGTGAAGCTGACCGTCATGCGCGGAACCGAGACGCTCGAGCTTGACGTGGTCGTCGGCGACAAGCCGGGTGACTTCTCGATGCCCTCCACGGATACCACGAGTTCATCAGGCGACTGATCGCCTCCGCATCACACCATGAAGAAGGGCCCCGGCGCGTTGCCGGGGCCCTTCGCGTTGCCGGTCATTCGGGCGCTACGCCCGCTTGCGCTTGTCCCCGAAGTAGATGACGGCGCCGAGTACGCCCGCGGCGAGCAGAACGATACCGCCGATGATCCACGGCATCGACGAGCTGCCCGAGGTCGAGCCTGCGGCTGAAGCGCTGGCCTCCTCGGTGGGCTTGGGCTTTGCAGCGTCGGCCGCCTTGGCCTCCTCGGTCGCGAAGACGCGGGTCACGGCCTCGGCCATCGTGGTCGTGGGATTCTCGACTCCAGCCTTCTTTGCGAGCTCATCCGGCGCCGACTTGTAGAGCAGTCGAGCGGTGATGTCGGCGGCCTCGACTCCAGCGGGCAACGCGATCTCGTAGGAGTCCTTCGACGAGCCGCCCGGCGCGATACGGTCGTCCTTCGCGATGCCGACGGCTTCCCACAGCTCGACCGGGGAGTTGCCCTTGGCGTCCTTGAGCTCGGTGCCGTACACGTGGCGACCGAGTTCGGTCTCCTTGCCCGTCTCATCGGTGGCGACGACGACCAGCCACATCTGGCGCACCTCGGTCAGGCCGGTGGGCAGCTTGTGCCCCGCACCGACGTTGGTGACCGTGACCTCCACCTTGGGGGCGGTCGTGCCAGCGAGAATCTCAGGCGCGACCACGTCGACCTTCGCAGCGCTCTTGAGCAGCGCCGTCGCTCGTCCCGCGTCGCCGAGCGCAACCTGCGCGCCCGCGAAGGTCATGTGATAGATGTTGTCGCGCTGGGGCGCGTTCGTCGCGGCCTGACCCGTCGACGGGCCCACCAGCGGCGGGGTCTCACTCATGTGGCAGTCCTGGCACTGCGTGCCCTGCTTGGCCTGCGGGCTCTTCTTCCACTCCGCGTACGTCGACTCCAGGTGCATCCCGTTGATCGGGTGGTTCACGTTGTGGCAGCCGCCGCAGATGTCCGACGTCGTATGGAACTCCGAGTAGGCCGGATTGTGCGGCGATTTCGGATCCTGAATCTGTGCGCGCATGACTCCGTTGGGCTCGACCAGTTGCGAGACGTTCCCGAGCGGTGTCTTGGCTCCTGTGATCTGGTGGCAGAACGAGCACGTGATGCCCTCGGCCGAGACCGGGCTCATCGGACCGCCGTCCTCCTTCGACATGTTCGCGACGGGACCGTGGCAGCGGCGACAGAAGACGCCGATCTCCTTGCCAGCGGCCTTCTCCGCCTCGGCGACCTTCACCTTGAACAGCGGGTCGCTCAGCGCCTTGCTGTGCAGCGACTTCTGCCACTCCGAGACGAGCTGGCCGTGACAGCGGCACGAGGTCGAGGGCGGGAACTGCGCTGACGCGGCGGTACCCGGCGCGACCTTCACGGGCGCGGCGAAGGCCTGCACCGCCAAGAGCGCGGAAAAGGCGAGCGTCAGCAGCCCGAGTCGTGACATGAAGCGTGAAGCGGACATTCGGTACCTCCTGGGCGGCAGTGCCGTCACCCGGCAGCGACGGCGATATCGAGGCGATATGCTACCACGGCGAGTGCATTTATGGGGAGGGGCCAGTGCCTTGCCTCGGTCAAGGTGCCTCTAGCCCTGATCGTCCCGCGGCTCATCGTCTCCTCCACCCCGAAGCCGAGATCGGATGAACATCACCCCACCGAGAACCGCAACGAACAGGAGAGATCCCCCGCACAGCGCGGGCCCGAGAGGCGACTTCTGAGCCGCAGGGGCATCGCCTTCGTTGCGGGGCTGTTGCACGCCTACCGCCTTGGCCTCGGGGGTCGCATAAACGCGTATCGCCGCCTCGGTCATGACGGTGGTCGGATTCTCGACGTTCGCCTTCCTCGCCAGTTCGTCGGGGACCGACTTGTAGAGCAACCGAGCAACCACCTCGCCGGATTCGACGCCCTTGGAAAGGGTGAACGCGTAGGTCTCGCTCACGGACTTCATGGGCGGAATGCGATCGTCCTTCGCAATCCCGGTGGCCTCCGGAACGCCGACGGGGTGCTGGCCCTTGGCGTCTTTGAATTCGGTGCCGAACTGCCTGCGGCCGATCTCCGTCTCGACCCCGTCCGAATCAACAAGCACGACGCTCAGCCACATCTGCCGCTCATCGGTCAGCCCAGTGGGAAGGTAGTGCCCGGCGCCCACATTCGTGATGGTCACTTTCGCGTCGGCTTTCGCTGTGCCGACTATTTCGGGGACGACGAGCTCGATCTTCGCTGCGCTCTTGAGCAGCGCCGTCGCGCGTGCGGCGTTACCGAGCGCGACCTGCGCGCCTGCGAAGGTCATCCGGTAGATGTTCGAGCGCTGCGGCGCATTCTCGGCAGCGAAGCCGGTTGTTGGGCCCACGATCGGCGGCGCCTCGCTCATGTGGCAGTCCTGGCACTGGATGCCTTTGGCCGCCTGGGGGCTCGCCTCCCACTCGTCGTAGGTCGTCTCGAGCTTCAGCCCGTTGCCCGGATGGTTGACGTTGTGACACCCGCCGCAGAGCCTCGATGACTCATGCAGCGCCGAGTACTGCGTGAAATGCGGCGCCTGCGCGTCTTTCAGTTGCGCCCGCAGTACGCCGGTCGGCTCGAGCAGATGGGGGACGTTGGCGAGCGGCTTTGTGAGGCTGGTGACCTGGTGACAGAACGAGCAGACCACGCCCTGCCCTGCAGCGGGAGTGAGCGTGTCCTTGCCGTCCTGCCCGGTCATGTATGCGACGGGAGCGTGGCAGCGGCGACAGAACTTGCCCAGCTTCTTGCCGGCTGCGGCTTCCGTCTCGGCGAGTTTCGCGCGGAAGATCGGATCTGTCAGCGCCTGGCTGTGCATTGACTCCTGCCAGTCGCGCAGAAGCACACCGTGACAGACGCACTGCGGACCTTGCGGGAACTGCGTTGGGCCGACGACGTTCTCCTCGACGGGCACCGGGGCGGCGAACGCCGTCGCCTCGCCTGCGCCCACGAGCAGACAAACCGCGATCACCAGCAGCAAGAGCCGGGAAAGGCCTCGCACCCTTATCGCCCCTTCTCCCCGAAGGATCGCTCTTGAACACCCGCCCCGGTCATATGCTACTATCGCGGTGGCATTTCGATTCGCGTAAGCGGGTACGAACGCTATCAAGGTACACCCACGCATACACGTACGAAAGGAAGAACCATGGTTGAGTTGAATCGCTGCGCCTGCGGCTACCTGCACGTCGGTCCTGCGCCCGAGCACTGCCCCGTCTGCGGAGCCCCCGCATCGGCCTTCTCCCCCTTCACGGAGCTGCCGAACCTCGAGGGCACCAAGACGCTTGAGAATCTCAAGGCGGCGTTCGCCGGCGAGTCCCAGGCCAATCGCAAGTACACCCTGTGGCGCCGCATCGCCGAGCTCGAGGGTGCTCCCGCCTCCGCTCTGGCCGCGTTCGATCGTGCCGCAGCCGAGGAGACCGCGCATGCCCTCGGCCATCTCGCTTACATGGGAGGGTTCGGCACCACTGCGGAGAACCTCAAGGCCGCTGCCGGTGGCGAGGACTACGAGTGCACCGAGATGTATCCGTCGTTCGCTGAGACCGCCGATGCAGAGGGTCTGAGCGATATCGCCGGCTACTTCCGCGTCGTCGGCAAGTTCGAGGCCGAGCACCGCGGCGCGTACGTCTCCGCGCTTGAGGAGCTCGAGAACGCGTAGTGACGCCCGGATCCGACGTCGCCGGCATCAAGGCACTCGACCGACCGGGGCTTGTGGCCCTGGTCGCGGAGTTCGGTCAGCCCGCGTTCCGAGCGGCCCAGATCGAGCGCTGGCTGTACGAGCGCGATGCCAAGACGTTTGACGATATGACCGATTTGCCGACCGGCCTGCGAGCATCCCTCGCAGGCCGGTTCGCGCTTCCCTCCCCTGTCGTACTCCAACGGCAGGCTTCGAGCGACGGCACCGTCAAGTACCTGCTGCAGCTCGCTGGCGGAGCGACCGTCGAGACCGTCGGACTGCCTTCGGGCGATCGGCTCACGGTGTGTTTCTCGACCCAGGCAGGGTGCGCGATGGGCTGCACCTTCTGCGCAACCGGCATCTCCGGACTCGTGCGCGACCTTGGTCCAGGAGAGATGGTCGACCAGGTGCGGCTCGTCGCTGCCGACTTGGGGACCCGCGTGACGAACGCCGTCGCTATGGGTCAGGGCGAGCCGTTCGCCAACTACGATGCGACGCTCGGCGCGCTTCGCTTCCTCAACGCCCCCAATGGGCCAAACATCGGTGCGCGCCACATCACCGTGTCGACCTGCGGGCTGCTTTCGGGCATTCGCCGCTTCTCCGAGGAGCCCGAGCAGTTCACGTTGGCCGTGTCGCTGCACTCGGCGGTCCAGGAGACCCGCGATCGGCTCATGCCGGGCGTTCGTGCCATGCGGCTTCCGGAGCTGCGAGAGGCGCTCACAGCGTACGCAGGGGCCACCGGGAGAAGGCCCTCCCTGGAATACGCGCTGATTGAGGGCGTCAACGACAGCGATGCCGAGATGACCGCGCTTCTGGACTTCGCGCGCGGCATGCTCGTCCACGTGAACCTGATCCCGATCAACTCGGTCACAGAGAGTGGCTTTTCGCGCTCAGCGTCGGATCGTGTTCTTGCGTTCGAGCGCGCTCTGAGGGCCGCTCACATCGAGGCGTCGGTGCGCACCGAGCGTGGCGCGGACATCGATGCCGCTTGCGGACAGCTACGGCAACGGGCCGGAGGATAGCCCCCCGCTCGTCGCCCCGTCGTCCGTGTGCTGCCGCAACTCCGTACCTACGCTTTCGCGTTGGGGCACAGCCCGTTGGGCGCTGCGCATTCACCACAGATCCATTCGCTGTACTTCGGCAGCGGATCGAAGCTGCTCCCCGCGATCTCCGAGTAGCGGCGATCAATCTCCGACCGCAGAGCGTCGGCGTCCGCCGAGGTGAAGGTTCGAACGGCCGTCTCCGCGCTGCCGTCAGCGGCAGTGCGCTCTGGCATCACAAAGACCACGTCGACCTCTTCGCATCCGTCGGTCAACGCGACGAGCGCATAACACTTGGCCTGCAGCTCGTACTTCTCGAGAATCTCGCCAGGAGACTTCGAGCGGCCAGACTTGTAGTCGACGACGAGCCCCCGGCTGCCCGTTCGCGCGTAGATGTCGATGTTGCCGCCGAGCAAAGCGCGTCCGTCCGCGATGGGAAGATCGAATGACATCTCTCGCGCAATGCGCTCATGAGCAAGCACGTCTCGCGCGACCGACGAGTCAACATAGCGGCGCAAGGCATCGTCGAGCCGGACGCGCGTGGTGTCCGCGAGCTCGTAGTACCGGGCGAGGGCGTCTATTCGCTCCGCAGCAGGCAGTCGGCCGTCGGCACCCACCAACTCAAGCACCGAGTGCATCGCGCTTCCAAACGTCAGCGCGTCGGTGGACCCGGTTTCCGACACCTCGATCCGTCCCATGGACAGCACGCGATGCGCCAGGAACTTGCGCGGACAGTCCGCATACAGCGAGAAGGCGGAGTACGACAGGCGCTCGGGCATGGCGGGTTGCGGGCGATCGCGACGCACCGGCTCGCAGGTGCCCTGGCCGGCGACCTCAATCCCGGAATCGGCGTCTTCGCCGTCAGGCTCCTCGCACCACGGCTGACGCACCAGAGAAACCGCACACGCAATCTCCCGAGCGGACGCGGGATCGATCAGCGTGGCGACGAATTCGTCGGCGTCGGCCGGTTGCTCGGACAACCCGACCGCTGCCGCGAGCAGAGCCATGTGGCCCGACTTCGCTTTGCCGGGCGCGAGCGCGAGCGGTCCGCTCACGATGAGGTGGTCGCGGGCGCGTGTGAGCGCCACGTAGTGAAGCCGCTTGGACTCTTCCGCTGAAGCCGCCTTGTCCTCCTGCTCCATCGCGGTCCACCATGGAGTTGCAGGGGCCTCGAGGTTGTCCTCGATCTTGGCAGGCTTCACGGCAAGGCGAATCTCGGCGTCATCTGCCTCGATGCGCGCAAGCGGCCCGGAGTTCCTGCCGCCGGCGTCCGGCTCGATTACCGCCACCACCGGGAATTCGAGCCCTTTCGCCGAGTGGACGCTGATGATGCGAACCGCCTGCGTGCCGTCATCGGCGATCACCGCCGCGGACTGCTTCTCTCGGGCATCCTCCTGCGCATCGAGATACTCTGCGAAAGCCGCCGGACCGGTGCCCAGGTTCGACTCAAACGCTGCAGCCAGCCGTGAGTACTTCAGGACGTTAGCGAACGCGTCCCGTCCGCGGTTCCCTTGCTGGAGCAGGCGCAGATCCCATCCCGAACGCTCAACCGCGCCAAGCAGGACCTCGGAGAGCGGTCTGGTGCCCAGTTCGGCAGTGGCGTTCTCAATCGCACTGCGAAACGCCGCCACGGCGGCCCCGTCTGCCGGAGACAGCCGCGCCATACACTCGCCGAGCAACTGCCACAGGTCGGCGCCCCGGTCTGCATTGCTCAATCCGAGAAGCGCAAGTGAGTCCTCAGACAGTGGACAGAAATCCGATACGAGCAACCGGCCGATGGCTGCACTGTCCTTCACGTTGGCGATCGCGCGCGTCAGAGACCTCAGTACCGCGACCTCGTTCAGCCCGAAGTAGCGGCTGCCGCCGAGTACAGTCGCGGGAACGCCCCTGCGTGACAGCGCGTCAATGAAATGTTCGGCCTGCTTGTACTTGCGCACCAGGATGGCCATGTCCCCGTACGGGACTCCCTGCTCGTGTAGGGCGATGAACCGCTTCGCGATCTCCTCGGCTTCGGTTGGCCGCTTCTCGGCGACGTTGCCGCACGCCTCATCGATGAAGATCGCCTCAATACGTGGCGGTAGCCCCTTGGGCTGCGCGTCGGCTGCTTCGATCGCGCCGTCGGGGGCATCGAGCAGCAGCATGTCATCGAAGTACTCCGGCCCAGCGAACAGCGCATTCACGAACCCAAGGATGTCCGGGTGGGATCGGTAGTTGACGCTCAGCGACACCTGAACCGCTCCGTTCGCGATCTCGGCTTTGCGATGGCGCCTGTAGGTCTCCACGTCAGCACCGCGGAACCGGTAGATCGACTGCTTCTCGTCGCCTACCGTGCACAGGTCATCGTCGGAGAGCGCGTTAACGAGCTTGAGCTGAAGTCGGTCTGTGTCTTGGAACTCATCGACCATGACGAGTCTGAACTTCTCGCGGTAGCGCTGCGCGATTTCGGGGTGCTCCGTGAGCAGTCGGACCGCCTCGACCTGCAGGTCATCGAAGTCGAGGATGCCTGCATCCTGCCTCGCCTCGGCCACCTTGACCGAGTACGCGGTCGCAAGGCGAATGAGGGCCGCCGAGAAGTGCGCCGAGACAAGTCTCGCCAGCTTATCGGAGACGGTCTCGAAGCGAATCGCCTGAAGAACGCATTCCTCGTAGTCCACGTCCTTCTGCGGTTTCATCGGCCTGAATCCCGAGAAGCAGCGAATCAGATCGCTGGCCTGAACAGCCCCGTCGACACGCGTCATGGTATTGATCGCATCGAGTCGATCTTGGCACGCCAGCAGATGCTTGACGGGATTCGCCATGTCCACATCCGAGCAGATGCCGACGCCCATCTCGAAGACCTCGCGCATCCCGACGAGCACCTCGTCGACCCCGGCTGCCGGTTCAGTTCGCACGTCGTCGAAGGATAGGAGGTTCGTCGCCACGGCGGTCGCGAGCTCCTCGGCCGCAGCACGCACGGCTGCGTAAGTGTAGATATCGAACAGCTCGGCGACGCCCTGATCGGATCTCACGAGCGCGGCGGCCACCTCATCAAGGGCGGCCGAATTGGTCCGATCCACGATGACGCCGTCCCCGACAGCGAACTGCGGATCCACTCCGGCTTCGAACGCATGGCGGTGGAGCAGGCGGCTGCAGAGACCGTGGATCGTCGACACCCAGGCGGTGTCCAAGTGCCGAGATGCCTCGTCGAGCCCCGCCGCGCGCAAAGCTGCGCGCACTCGCTCTGTGAGCTCCGATGCCGCCTTGTTCGTGTAGGTGATGGCCGCAATCTCGCCCACATCGGCGACGGCCCACCTGTCCACGGCATCGGGTTTGACCGCATTGATGAATCGCTCGGTGAGCACTCTGGTCTTGCCCGAGCCCGCGCCCGCCACAACGAGTACGGTTCCGGTGAGGGTCGTGGCAGCCTGCTCCTGTTCGGGATTCAGTTTGAAAGCCATCACTTTCCCCCCTTCTCGCACACGGACGCGAGGTCGCAGTACCTACATGCGGCCGAGGAGTGCGGTTCTCGTGGTATGCGACCGGCCCGGATGCCCTCGACCGCCCGCGCGATCCGCCCCTCTGCACCGTCGATGATTCTTGCGACCTCATCGACGGTGCACGCGTCCCCGCTCGAGATCAGCCTGCCTCCGCGATCGACAGAGTCGAGGAAGAACCCACGCATCGTTCGGGATTTGATCGAGCGGTACATCGACCCGGTCGCCGGCTTCCCCGTGAGGGCCTCGGCGGCCAGCGCGTAGACGACCGGTTGGACGAGGCCCTCCTTCTCAAACCCGCCGTGCCCTTTCACGCTGGAAGACGTCTTGTAGTCGGTGACAAAGCAGCCGTGGGCGCTCTCATCGATGCGATCGATACGCCCCTTGAAGACGACCCCGCCAATCGTGACGGGTGTCCCGACCTTCGGCCCGAAGGACTCCTCAAATCGCGCCGGCTGGAAGTCGGGGAGTATCTCGATGTCGTCCGAGATCACCGTGCGCACCCAGCGCTCGACCTGCTCCACGTGCACCTGCTCGGCGAGCGTGAGTTCTGGCAGCTTGCGCACTCGGTCGGCAAACACGCTCGACATGACCTCAAGCGCGGCATCGTAGTCGGCAGCCGCCACGCGTCGACTCCCCCAGGTTCCGTAGAAGTCCGCCAGGGCACCGTGCGCGAGCGTCCCGTAGGCCCGGCTGTCGACCTGCTCGTCAAGTTCCTGCGGATTGACCAGCTTCGCGTAGAACCATCGATATGGGCAGCTCAGGTACGTTTCGATCTCGCTTGCTGAGAACGTCTCTTTCGCAGCCAGTTGTGCGAGTACCTCGGGGTCGCGAAGTGTCGATGCCGTAGACCTACGACGACCCTCGACATCCTCTGTTGCCCGTCTGCGCAGCTCCTGCCGCCCGATCGTGAACGCGGGAGCGGTACCGGCGATGTCGGCCTGCGATAACCGCACCAACTCAGGTGCGGCGGCCGGCCACTCCCCTATTTCATCCGTCTCCGACGCGTAGGTCGCAACGACTTCATCCCACATGAATGAGGCGGCGACGGGCGTACCCGATTCGTCCGCCCCTCGCCTGAGCAAGACGATTCGCTCCCGCGCTCTGGACAGCATCGTGTGAAACGTCAGCCTCAGGGCCGCCTCTTCGTCCGCCGGTGCCGGCGCGCCGACAAGCGACCTCAGCTGGGCGCCGAGTGAATCGGGATCTCCCAGTGAGTGCTCGTCCGAGGTGAGGCCCGCCAGTATCAGCACGTCGAAGCGGCGTGAGTGGATGCGCGCGAACTCCGTGACCTGCACGCGCCCTTCCGGTTCGCCCTTGGTCCCGCCGACGTCGATGTCAGGCATGCCCTCTCGCACATCCAGACTCGTGAACGGCGAGCCGACAACGGCAGCCATCTCTGAAATCGTGCGAGCGAGGGCCTTGGATGCCGCAGCGTCCTCGGCCAGAGTCACTCTGGACTCCAGCGGCTCGATGCCTGCCCGGTGGGCGCCCACGAGCCGAGAGGTCAGCAGCAGATCGAGAGCCGTTTGCCATTTATTGGCAGCTGCCGCATCAAGAGGACCCTCGGCGCTTTCTCGGATGAGGTCAACGGCCTTACGAAGCCTCTGCCCCGTCCGGCTGAGCGCAAGCACGTCACGCCTGAACATGGCCGGTTCTTCGACCCGCTTCCCACGCCAGACGGCATCGAGCCTGATTGCTTCGTCGGCAGACAGGTCAGAGAACGGCCCGAGCAGCGCGCTCATCGCCGTCGCTCGGTCCGCACGCCCCAGCGCCAGGTCGGCCACCGCCCCGATCGCTTGACCGAACGGCGTCACCGTGAGGGCTCGCGTGACATCGATGTCGTATGCGATTCCGAGAACATCGAGCGCATTGCAGAGAGGCCGAAGCGGCTCCTCAAGGCGGGGATACGCCACGGCGATGCGCTCTGCCCGGAAGCCGTCTGCGAGCGCCGTGGCCACCGCGTCCGCTACAAGATGCGCTTCAGCGTCAACGCCGGTCCCGACACCGAAGCGCACCGAGTCTTCCCGACGCACTGCCGTAGGTGTGTTGATGTAGAGGTGCTGCAGCACCTGATCAATCTCGGTCTCACGTGCGACGACCGGAGGTTTCACGTGCGACTTAGCTCGCTGTGCCAAGCGCTCGACGGCGCCGCCGAGCGCCTGAGAGGCGACCGCGCCCTCCTGCCACGAGAGCGCAATCACCACATCTGAGCTGGTCGAAAGCGAAAGGCAGAGCTCGACGAGCCCGTCGTCCACCGCGATGAAGCGGTTGAGCAGTACCGGTCCGTCCAGCGCCGGCGGTGCCTGCGTCAGCGAGCGCACAACCTCCGCGAAGTCCACCAGGCCGTTGGCTACCTCAAGATCCCTGCACCTGCCACAGATTCGAACCGCTTCAGCCATCGCTGCGGTCGGTGCGGTCTCCGGCTCCAAGTCTCCCTCTATGGCGCTCACTGCGCTCGCTATCAACCGCACAAATCCGGGAGTGTGTGCGATGCCCGACAACTCCACCGGTTTCTCGTCGTCGATCGCCTGACGGACGAGCGCCTCACGTGCGACATTGCCGACGATCCGTCGCCCGTCACCGTTCCCGAGCCAAAGTCGTTGAATCCACCGACGGGTGCTCGTGATGGTGACGCCGACCGGCGCCTTTTGGGCGAGCTCGGCCCGGGCTCGACGCTCATCGGCAACACTGGGCACCACCAACGTCGGAGACTGCCCGCGCTCGAGTGCGCCAAAGAGATGCTCGTTTAGCAACCCCGTCTTCCCGGCGTTCGCCGGCCCCGTGATCAGATGTAGCGCCACGTCACTCCCCCGTCGATGGTCCGTCCATCTTGCCTCGGGGGTCTGACATCTAAGCCTGCGCCTCTGTGTAGCGCTGGACGCCTTCGCGAATCTCGCGCACCTTGCGCCACGCCAACTCCTCGTCGCGACCAAGGTAGTGCTCGACCTGACCGCTGAGCACCTGCGCGGCGTGCTCCGCTCGCTCCGCGATGGCTCGCGCGGCGTCAGCCGCCCTCAGAGCCTCGTTCGCAAGGCGCTGTCGCGTCTTGTACCCGCTACTCGGCGCGAACAGCAGTCCGGCGACAAAGCCGGTGAGCGCTCCGACGATCAGTCCAATGGCAAGATATTCCAGGTTCCGCTTCACTCTTCATCCTCCGACGACGCTTCCTCGCCCGTCGCAAGCAGCAGGAAGATCCGCTCCAGCTCTTCTTCGCCCTGAAAGTCGATCTCGATCTTGCCCTTGTCTTTGGCGTTCTTGACGCGAACGTTCGTTCCGAGAATCCGTCGAAGCTTGCGAGCAACCACCTTGTACGATTTCGGAGATGCCGGCCGCGGCGTCCTCTCGGTCTGACCGGCCGCATACAGCCTCGCGAGATTCTCGGCCTCTCGAACCGACAGCGCGTCTTCGACAATCCGAGCGGCGAGCTTCATGCGGATAGCCTCGTCAGGCACGGAGAGCACAGCGCGCGCGTGGCCGGCAGACATCTTGCCCGTGTACACGAGCTCTTGCGCCTCATCCGGAAGATCAAGCAGGCGTAGCGAGTTCGTGATCGTCGAACGCGACTTCGAGACCTTGTCCGCGAGTTCGGCTTGGGTCATTCGGTACTCGGATAGCAGCTTTCGATAACCCCTCGCCTCTTCGATCGCATTGAGGTCTTCTCGCTGTAGATTCTCGATCAGCGCGATCTCGAGCGACTCGGTCGCGCTCTTCGACAGCACGCGTACCGGCACCCGGTCCAAACCAGCCTGCCGAGAAGCCCGCCACCGCCTCTCACCTGCGATTATCTGGTATCCCTCGCCGTGAGCACGTACGATGATCGGCTGGAGCAGGCCCACCTTCTTGATGGAGTCTGCGAGCTCCGCGATGCCCTCTTCGGTGATATCGGTTCTCGGCTGTTCCGGATTCGGCGCGATCATGTCGACAGCCAGTTCAGTGACCTCCCCGGATGTTTGTGATTCCTGCGATGCGCTGGGTATGAGCGCCGATAGTCCTCGGCCGAGCCCCCGCTTAGACACGGTCCATCACTTCCTTCGCCAGGTTCCGATACGCATCCGCACCCTTGCCATTGGGATCGTAGAGCAGGACCGGCTGCCCGAAGCTCGGGGCCTCGGAAAGGCGAACCGTCCTGGGAATGAGCGTGTTGAAGACCTTTTCCTCGAAGAAGTCCCTGACCTCGTCAACCACCTGCTGCGCGAGGCGCGTTCGAGAGTCATACATGGTCATGACCACGCCGAACACTTCAAGCTGAGGATTCAGGTGCGTGCGTACCAAGCGCACGCTGTCCAACAATTTGGAAAGTCCTTCCAGTGCGTAGTACTCGCACTGGATTGGAATAAGAAGGCCGTCAGCGGCCGTCAAGGCATTGATCGTAAGCAAACCGAGTGACGGCGGGCAGTCGATAATGATGAACTCGAAGTCCGCCAGCACCGGAGCCAGAATGGCCTTGAGCCGGCCCTCTCTGCTAATCGCGCTGACCAGTTCAATCTCGGCACCGGCCAGCTGAATTGTTGCCGGGACTACGAACACGTGTTCGATTTCGACAGGCTCTATAATCTGCTCGAGCGGGGTATCGCCAAGGAGCGCATTGTAGATGCAGAGCTCGCGCTGATTCTTGTTGAGCCCAAATCCCGACGTCGCATTTCCCTGGGGGTCGAGATCCAAGAGAAGGACCTTCCTGCCCGCCTGGCCCAATGCGGCAGCAAGGTTGACGGAGGTTGTGCTCTTCCCCACCCCACCCTTTTGATTGACGATCGCGAGAACTCTGGCGCGCTTCGCAGCTTCCGGTCCCTGATCACTCGACCAATTCACGTGCCCCCCTCTCGGGTGCTACCCAATGCGACACAGAAGTATAGTCGACTCGGTGGACGAAAGACACCCCAGGACTACGCAAGGGGAGAATGCTTTGCCAGACCGACTCGGCGAGGCAAGGCCACCCGTGGACGACTAACCTTCTCGTAGACAATGATCGATCGCCTCTCGCCGCCTCCGGGGAGGTCGAACTCCGAGCGGCGCAGTAGGCGCATTCCCACAATCTTGCCAGCATCTATGCCACGCACTACTTCCTGCTCCGACGGCGAGCCTTTGAAAGCGAGCAGTCGACCTCCTGTGGCAAGCAATGGTGAAGCCAGCTCCACAAGGCATGGAAGTTCCGCTACCGCACGAGCGGTCACCACCGAGTAGGAGTCCCGCCGCTGAAGGGCAAGTTCCTCTGCCCTCATTGGCACACCCGCCGCCAGATGCTGAAGCCCAATACCATGAAGTACATCGTCCACCGCCCTGACCTTCTTCGCGACCGAGTCGAGAAGGTCCACATGTCGCCCTGATGCGACTGCAAGGGGAACTCCGGGGAAGCCTCCCCCGGTGCCAAGATCGAGCATCCCGCCGGCCGGCGCGTCCTGGACCTCCGAAAGAGCAAGGAGCGAGTCGACTAGGTGGAGGCGGATTGCGTCCTGTTCGTCGACGATTCTGGTTAGGTTGATGCGTGTGTTGATCTCAGAAAGCGCGCGGAGATACGAAAGGATCGCGCCTTGAGCTTCAGGGGAGATCTCAATTCCCGCCTCATTGAGTAGTGAGGCCAGCAGCGCGTCCCCTGTCAATTGTTTCACGTGAAACATTCCTCCTTCACCCGTGCCGAGAGTGTAGCACTGCTCGGACGGATGTTTCACGTGAAACATCAAGCGGCTCGGGGAGAAGTCCGTTTGCCTGTGACTGCGGGCCCGAGATCACGGGCCAGACTCAGTCGTGCGATCCGGTCCTCGTTCCGAGCCTAGTCGGCCGACCGGCCGCCCTGGCTGCGGCAGATCGATAATGCCGCGCTGCGCCAAATGCCTTCTGGCGCCTAGAATCCACGACTCGTGGCTCTCGGGCACTTGTTCCGCATTCAATCGCGTGGGGGCTTTGTACGAACACCATAAACGGGGGTCGATCCGGCCGCACAGGAGCCGTGGGACCGCCGATAGTAGGCTAGACGCCTGTCGGCGCCCTAAACATCGCCGTCTTGTGACAGCGGCAGTCCGGTAAGTGCACGTGTCGCTATTTCGTTCCCTGAAGACCACCTTGCCACGTTCGGCTCCGCACGTACGTCAAGCATCTGAAGCGAGCCTGACGCGGCGAATTGCCGGTTGCCGAGTGGCCGCCGAGGAGGAGGAGTTTCCCCGGCCGTCTACCCCGCAGGCTGAGCGATCAAGCCCGTCTCGCTACTGCTGACACAACAAAGGGCGCCCCTCGGGGCGCCCTTTTTGCACTACCTATACTCACTCAGACTACTTGGGTACGATGACCACCATACGGAACGGATCCTCGCCCTCGCTCTGTGTGACGATACGTGAGTCGTTTCGCAGCGCAACGTGAACAACTCTGCGCTCGAACGCCGTCATCGGGCGGAGCTTGACGGATATATGCTGACGCGCTGCGCGGTCCGCAGACCTACGTGCGATGTCTTCTAGCTTCTGGCGGCGGCGGTGCCGATATCCTTCGACATCCACAATAATCGGGTACCGGAACCCGAGCTTTCGGCTCGTTATCGCCGAAGATAGCGCCTGGAGCGCGTCCAGAGTACGCCCGTGGCGCCCGATGAGCACCGCCAGATCGCCTCCGACGACGTCCAGGATGATCTCACCCTCGTCGCCCTCGTACTCCTCGATACTGCTTCCCTCAATCCCGAAGGTCTTCAGTATCGTCTGGACAACCTCGACCGCAGTGTCCGCGACCTTGTCGAGCTCCTCGTCGCTGAGATCTGGCCTCTCGATTCCGCGACTGTTTTCGGTGCCGCCATCCTCGACTATTACAACCGGGGCGCCGGGGGATTGTTCCTCGATCTCAAGCACTTCGCGCGCAATGCGCTTTGCGTCCTCGATTTCTGCAACAGCTTCATCTCGGACCCAAACGCGCACCTTGGCGCCACGCTCGGCCCCCATTCCGAACATCTTTCGCCCGGGCTCTTCGAGAACCTCATAGCCCACGGCATCCTGCTGAACGCCAAGCTCCTCCAGAGCGGCGTCCACCGCCTCAGCGACCGTCGCCGCCTCTTTGATGCACTCCCGTTCCATGCCGATCCTCCTTCATGCAGCGTCCGTCTGCGGACGCGGGTCATGCCGTGTGGCCAGAACCAGTCCGATCAGATCAGCTCTTCTTCTTTGACTTCTTCTGACCGGTGTTTGCTGGCTTCTTGCCGGCAAGGGCGTCAGTCGCGCCGCCGGCCTTCTTCGCGGCCTTCTCGGCCGCCTTCGCATCAGCGACGTCCTTCTCGAACTTCTCGAGGTCTCGCTTGGTGACAGACATAGTGAGTTGCTGCTGAGCGATCCCGAAGAGAGATGAGACGTCCCAGTACAAGAGAACGCCGGCGGGGGAGACCCAGCCGAAATACAGCATGATGACCGCCATATAGCCGCCGATCATCTTCTGCTGCTTATCTCCGGGCATGAGGGCCTGCGGCAACCAGATGCTGACGGCGAAGAGAATGACCAGCAGGATGTACGGGATGAAGGTGATGTAGTCATGAGATGCCCATACGGCTGCTGGTGTCTTGGAAATATCTGGAATTATCCCATAGAACGTGCCAACCTCGCCGTGCTTGGCTAGGTAGTCGATCATCAGTCCGGGCTGACCCTTCTTCGGGTTCCCAGGTCCCAAGACTCCGTACAGCGCGATCAGAACCGGGAACTGGAGCAGAAGGGGAAGGCACCCGCCGAACGGATTGACTTTGTTCTCCGAGTAGAACTTGAGGGTCTCTTCCTGGAGCTTCTCTTTGTCGTCCTTATACTTCTCCTGCAGGGCTTTGAGGTGCGGCTGCACGCGCTGCATCTCGACCATCGACTTGGTCTGCTTCCAGGTCAGAGGGAGCAGCATCATCCTGATGGCGAGCGTCAACAGAATGATCGCCATGCCCCAGTCGTTGGTAATTCCTTCCAGGTAGAGCAGCGCCTGGAAGATCAGGCCCTGGAACTGTGCCCAAAGTGCGCCCACAAAGACCTCCTGGTCCGAAATGGAAACCGTCCCTTAGGGGACGGGGTCGTAGCCTCCTGGGTTCCATGGGTGGCATCGGCCAATGCGGCACGCCGCGAGCCAGCTTCCCTTGAGGAGCCCGTACCGTTCCACTGATGTTAGCGCATATGCAGAGCAACTCGGCGTGAACCGGCAGGTGTTTGGCAGCCCGGGGGAGATGAACCGCTGGTAGAAGCGGATAAGCAACACGCCGATCCGGCGGGGGAGAAGCAGAAGCCACGCACCGAGGTTCCTCATCTCGTTACCCCGGCCTTCAGCAGGACCGCCACCAGGGCGGCGTCGAGCTCACGCGCAGCGGAATCGGCCGTGCCCGGCCTCGCTATGAGAACGACGTCGTATCCGTCCCATGGGGCCCCGCCTCGACGGGCCATCTCACGAAGCACACGCTTGGACCTGTTCCGGTGGACGGCGTTGCCCAGCTTCTTGCCAGCAACAAAAGCAACGCGGCCCTCAGGGCCGCGTCCTTCTGGCGTCTTTGTCGTCAACGCGATCAGCACCGGGTGGGCCGCTCTCTTCGCGGACCGGAAGATGCCGTCGATCTCGCGCGTCGACTTGATTGTGCTCATTGGCGTGTACCCTACTAGCGCCTGGCGGCACTAGGCGCTAAGGACCTTGCGTCCCTTGCGACGGCGGGCGGCCAGGATGGCGCGGCCACCCCGGGTCGACATGCGAGCACGAAAGCCATGCGTCTTCGCACGCTTCCGAACATTCGGCTGGTAAGTTCTCTTCACTGTTCCTCCTAGGGATGCCCCCTGGATCTGGGGCAAAGCCCGACGATTATATGCGCGGGTGAATCGGGGTGTCAATCACCATCGTGTACTCGGAGTGAATACACCCCACCGTTCTCCGCATGCGGACGTGGAGCATACTACTAACTGCGTGGTGTGTGCTGAATGCTTGTAGTCGTTGCGCACCAAGCCCAACCCCGCTCAAGACCTCGCAAAACTCCTTGCGAATCTGTGGACACTGTGGAAAACGCAGGACTCACGCTTGTGGAACCTGTGGACAACTCCCTGAGGCGCGTTGTGGGCGCCGGCGCCACTTGCTATCATCGGCCCCTCGCAAGAACCTGTGCATAAGTGCACTGTTGACCTTGAAAAGCGCCGCTCAGCGCAGCATATCTACCTTTCATCGCCCTCTACGCCACGCCGCGAATCTGTGGCCCAGCGTCACGGCTTCTCTTTCCAAGAGAGCCGCCCGACCTTCCACGGGGTTTCCACAAGCGACAGTCGATGATCGGAGCGCTTTCCACACGGTCTGGTGCTCCTTTCCTCGCAAACGCGCTTCCCGAGCAGGCAAATGCGGTTTCCTCGGTCAGGCAGCTTGCCATTCTTTCCACAGTTGTGGAAAGCCTTGTGGACAGTCACGGAAACCGCTGGTTAGAGGCGCGATGGGTTGGAAAGTCCGGGGGAGACCGGCGGTAGATACGGGTGAGAGCAGGCGTTTTCTAGGTCGCGGAGCTGCTTAACCTGTGCACATCTCATCATTGATCCGGCACGTCTGGAAAGCTGGGGGCTATGAAATCGTTTTATGTGGCCGACGCCACGCGCGGGAATGACCCCGCACCACCACAGGTCCTGCAGATCCCTCCCGCAATCAGTGACACCCCTACGGCTCCGACCACTTATATATGTACGCGTGCGCGCGTCGCTGTGTATGAGTCTCCGGGTGCCGCGCCTCGAGTCGAAGATGTTGAACCGGCTTCGGTGGAAGCGTTCATCGAGGCCCTCACGACCCGCGTCTACGATCTCGCGCGGGAACAGGGAGGCTCCCTGCCGTACGCCGCCATCCGTGAGGTGGCTGAGAACTTCATCCACGCGGACTTCGCCGAGCCGGTCGTCTCCATCATGGATGAGGGGATGACTGTCCGCTTCGCCGACCAAGGTCCGGGCATCAGTGATAAGGTCCGGGCCGTTCAGCCTGGCTTCACAACTGCCCACGGCGAGATGAAGCGCTACATCCGAGGAGTGGGGTCTGGTCTTCCGATCGTGCGGGACTTTCTGAACCTCTCCGGAGGCAGCCTTGTTATCGAGGACAACCTTGGTGGGGGTTCGGTTGTCACGGTGTGTGGCCGGCGAGCACGTGAGACACAGTTTCCCTCGGATACGCACACGGTGGCTGAGTCGGGCCTTAGCCCGTTCTCCCAGGGGCATCAGCAGGACAACCAGACCCCGCTCGATGGATTCGCCCCCCTGAGCAGGATTCGGTTGTCGACTCGGCAGAAGCAGGTCTTGGCCTTGGTCATGGAGTCCGGTTCTGCCGGCCCAAGCTTTGTGTCCCGCGAGCTCGGGTGTGGTGTGTCCACCGCGTATCGTGACCTGGCCTCTCTTGAGGAGCTCGGCTTGATCTCTAGCGATGGTGGCAAGCGTACGCTCACCGACGACGGCCTGAGGAGTCTGGATCACCTTGTCACCCGATAATGCGTCACTGGCTCCTGCTGCTATGCCTGATCACATCACGCCATCGATAGACATCGATGCGGTGTGGGCGGGAGTACTCGACATCATCAGGCCTGAGATCACCGCTACGAGCTTCCATACTTGGTTCGAGCATGCGCGGCCCGTGGAGTTGACCGACGACGCCGTGTTCATTGTCGGAGTGCAGAACGAATTCGCCCGGGGGTGGCTTGCTGACCGCTATACCCCTCGCCTAAGTGCCGCGCTGACTGCGGTCACCGGCGTGGCTCTGACCTTTAACGTAATCGTCGACGGCTCCATGGTGGACTCACGCCCTGAGGCTGATGAACCCTCGCTTTCTCGCGATCAGCCCCGTGTGGCGGCGGACGACCACGCTGCTGCGCCGGTCGAGAGCCCCTTCAACCCGAAGTACACCTTTGACTCGTTTGTTGTGGGTGACTCGAACGCCTTCGCGAGAACGGCCGCGTTGTCGGTGGCGGAGATGCCGGGAGCTAAGTTCAATCCTCTATTCATCTTTGGTGGACCGGGGCTTGGGAAGACCCACCTTCTCCACGCTATAGGGCATTACGTGACCGAGAACTTCCCCCTGAAGAAGGTCATCTATGTGACCTCTGAGCAGTTTACGAACGACTACATCGACTCGCTGCCATCCAAGACCACGGATCGCTTCCGGCAGAAGTACCGTTCGGTCGACGTGTTGTTGATCGACGACATACAGTTCTTGGAGAAGAAGGAGGGGACCCAGGAGCAGTTCTTCCACACCTTCAACGAACTGCAGCGGCGCGGTAAGGCTGTGGTCCTCGCGTCTGATAGGGCTCCTAAGGACATCAATATGGAGGAGCGGTATCGCTCACGTTTCGGCAGCGGTCTTCCAGCCGACATCCAGCCACCCAACTACGAGACTCGTCTTGCAATTCTTCGTCGTTATGTTGAAACCGAGGGTCTTCCGATTGAAGCGGACGTGCTCTCATACATCGCCGATGTAACCACTCCCAACATCCGGGAGATGGAAGGCGCTATTCACCGCATAGGCGCGTGGTTGGCTCTCTCAAAGCGTCCGGTCGTTGACCTGCAGATGGCGAAAGAGGTCTTGTTAAAGGTGTTCCCTGAGCACTCGATTCGCCCCATCTCCATAGCTACAATCCAGCGTGAGACCTGCAAATTCTTCAACGTCTCTCAGGCTGAGCTTGTCGGCAGCAAGCGGTCACAGTCGATCGTCTATCCTCGGCAGATCGCGATGTACTTGTCTCGAGAAATGACTGAGATGTCGTTCCCTAAGATCGGTGAAGAGTTCGGTGGGAGAGACCACACAACCGTGATGCACGCCGAGGCCAAGATCCGGAAGCTTATGACGCAGCAGCGTGACGTCTACAACCAGATACAACAGCTCACGAACGTAATTAAGCAGAAGACGTAGGGTCGGACGGTCGGAGAAGGGTCCTGTTGTTGTTGGTAAGGTTGGGGACAACATCGGGAGAAGTTGGGTACAGTCAGGTACTCGTTATGGACAGAAGCGCCGGCTGGGGAGAGTGTGGATTCGCGCAACACTCTGTCCACAGTCAGAATTGATGAGATACACCTTCTGTGAACTGCTGGAACGATGGATGTACACATGTCCACAGGCCTTATTACTTCTACTGCTAGGTGATTGAAGGAAAGGATCACTACATGAAGTTCAGCATCGCTCGCAGCGAGCTCCTCGAAGCTCTCTCCACCGTCGGCAAGGGAATGTCCGCTCGCTCCACGCTGCCGATCCTTTCCGGAATTCTCGTTGTAGCCTCTGGTGGAGAAATCCAGCTTCAGGCGACAGACCTTGAAGTGTCGATTCGCAGTGTCGTGCCGGCGCTGGTCGAGAGCGAGGGGCAGACCGTTCTTCCCGGTAAGCTCCTCTCTGACATAGTTCGAAATCTTCCCGAGGCCGCGGTAACCATCGAGGTGGAGGGGGAGGTTGCTCACGTCCGTTGTCAGCAGTCGTCCTTCACAGTTAAGGCTCTCAACCCGGGGGACTTCCCGAAGTTCCCGGAGGTTGCGATCGATAAGCAGATTACGATCCCAGCCGAAACACTCTCAGCGATGGTCAAGCAAGTGTCCCGTGCAGTGAGCAGAGACGAGACACGAGCGGTCCTGACAGGAATCCTGTTCTCCATTGACGGGCCTGGTGCTCGGATGGTGGCCACCGACTCCTACCGGCTAGCGGTCAGAGAGGTTGTTCTCGAAGAGAAGCCGGGAGAGGACACGGAAGTGGTCATCCCCGGAAAGGCTCTCGAAGAGGTCACCCGGCTCGCGGGTGACGGCGAGAGGGTTCTTATCGGAGTGAACGAGAATCAGATCATCTTTGAATTCGGCTCGACGGTCTTTGTCACTCGTCGGATCGAAGGATCGTTCCCTAACTACAAGCAGCTCATTCCAAAGGCCGCTGAGACCACGGCGATCATCTCCCGTGAAGAGTTCAGTGCGGCCGTGAAGCGAGTTTCGCTGATGGCGCTGCACAACACGGCTCTCAGAATCTCGGTGAACGTAGCCGATCAGACCCTCTCGCTTTCAGCAACCACGCAAGACGTTGGTGACGCCTCCGAGGACCTTATGGTCAAGGCAGAAGGTAACGACGTGGTGATAGCCTTCAATCACGGCTTCTTGATGGATGGAATCAACTCAGCTAACGCGGAGACGGTCAGGCTGGAAGTGGAGACTCCCCTGAAGCCCGGTCTGTTAAAGACTGAAGGGGACGACGGCTTCTTGTATCTCCTTATGCCTGTCCGTATTGGCTGATAGTTGGCCCTGTCGGTAACACGGCTGTCCTTGCGGTGTTTTCGTAGCTACAGCGAGTTCGAGCTTCATCCTGATCCGGCTCTGACGATCTTGGTCGGGGAGAATGCCGCCGGAAAGACGAACGTCGTTGAGGCGCTGCAAATGCTCACAGCGGGCGAGTCCTTCAGGCGGCCGCAATGGCACGAGGTGGTCAAGTGGGGGGAGCCCGAGGCACACCTGGAGCTGGAGGCAGAGGGCGACGGCAGATGCCTCGACATCAATCTCCGGGTGACGCAGGCCGGACGGCGCGCGTATAGGGTCAACGGCAAGGCGCGTAGGCGGGTCTCAGAAGCGAGCGGAATCATCCCCTCTGTGGTGTTCACTCCCGACGACCTGAGGATGGTCAAGGACTCAGCCGATAGACGCCGCGCCGCAATTGATAGCGTTGGAGACCAGCTATCTGCCAGCTACCTGGCGGCGAGGATGGAGTACGAGCGAATCGTTCGTCAGCGCAATGCGGCGCTGAAGGACATCGACGGGGATCAGGCCACCCTCGCCGTCCTCGCCGAGAAGCTCGTGACGAGCGGGTCGGCCTTCTGCGGTCACAGGAAGCGCCTGTTCGAAAGAATCAGTTCGAAGATGTCAGAGGTCTACGGCACACTTACCGAGAACGAGCCACTTACGGCACGATACGTACCCTCCTGGGAGCGTAATGGGGCGGACACGGAAACCGGAGACATGGCAGAGGCTATGAATGTCGCTCTCACGGCCGTGGTCAAGGAAGAAGCGGCGAGGGGCCTGACTCTGATAGGGCCACACCGAGATGAAGTTGAATTCAAGGTCGGGGGAAGAGACGCCCGGGCTTATGCGTCGCAAGGACAAACCAGGACGATTGCGCTTGCTTGGAAACTGGCGGAGGTGGGAGTGATCAGCGAGATTGCCGGTCAGACCCCACTACTGCTTCTCGACGACGTCATGTCTGAACTCGACGAGGCGAGGAGGCACGCCCTCGCGGAGGCGGTTGGGGGAATCGCGCAGACGGTGGTCACGACGACTAATCTGGGCTACTTCGAGAAGTCGCTCGTTGACCGCGCGAGGGTGGTGGCGATCCCATGACGCACCGGAAAGGCAAGCACATAGCCCTTACTGACGGGCTGGAAGGGCTGCTTGGTCGGCTGGACCGCAAGAGCTCAGGCGCTGGGACAGCCGCGAAGGTGGCGGCGTTGTGGGAGCAGATAGCAGGACAGGTTGTGAGCTCGCACACTACAGGGGTTCATATCCGAGATGGCGTCTTGGTCGTCTACGTTGACTCACACGCCCGCGCAAACGACCTCGCGGCCTTTTCAGAGCGCTACCGGATTGAAATCAACAAAGGTCTCGGCAAGGAACTAGTCAACAAGGTGTCGTTCAGTGTCTCAAGAAAGGTCTCACAGGATCGAGCGCTGCAGGAGGCCGCCGCCAAGGCCGAGGAGTTCGACCAAGAGGACAAGGTGGAGTCTGTTCCGCTCACAGAGATAGAGCGTGCCCAAGTCGTCGAGTCAGCATCGGTCATCGAAGACGACGAACTCCGCGAGGCGGTCATACGAGCCACCATCAAGGATTTGGAGTGGAAAAAGGGTATCTCCTCCCATTCCTCCCGCGAGGGGGCGCGAGACGGCCTCTAAGGCCCATTTGCGGGGGTTTGACCCAAGTTGTTGTGGTACGATGGGGTGTGTCACCACAAGATGTCGTGGCTCCCGACATGGGGCCCTTCGCTTCCATGTCCGCGGCCAGAAAAGGAGACGGCGTGTCCAAGGACGCCACGTACTCAGGCAAAGACATTCAGGTACTCGAAGGACTTGAGGCCGTTCGTAAGCGGCCTGGTATGTATATCGGGTCCACGGGACCCAAAGGACTACACCATCTCGTCTATGAGATCGTGGACAACTCGGTTGACGAAGCGCTCGCCGGCTACTGCACCTCCGTCGAGGTTGTCATTCATCCCGACAACGCCATCAGTGTCACAGACAATGGCCGAGGCATTCCGGTAGACAAGCACCCCAAGCTCAAGAAGCCGACAGTCGAAGTCATCCTCACGGTGCTCCACGCCGGCGGTAAGTTCGGGGGCCAGGGCTACAAGGTGTCCGGTGGTCTGCACGGAGTTGGCGCCAGTGTGGTCAACGCGCTCTCCTCGAAGCTCGAGGTCGAGGTCAAGCGCGACAACACCCTCTGGACCCAGACATACGATCACGGCAAGGCCACCGGCCCTCTTGAGAAGAGCGGCAAAGCCAAGGGAACCGGGACGAAGATCTCGTTCTGGGCCGACCCTGAGATATTCGAGACGATCGTCTACGACTACGACACACTCGCCACCCGCTTCAGGGAGACGGCGTTTCTGAACAAGAATCTCAAGATCACGCTTACCGATGAGCGTGAACTCGAGCCGCGGGTTGAGGAGTTCCGCTACGCAGGCGGAATTGTGGACTTCGTCAAGTACCTGAACGAGAACAAAGAGACGATCCACAGCAAGCCGGTGTACTTCGAGGCTGAAGGGCCTGAGGGCGCTGTCGAGATCGCGATGCAATGGAACACGAGCTACTCGGACTCCGTGCTCGCCTTTGCCAACAACATCAACACCCACGAGGGCGGTACCCACCTCGACGGCTTCAAGAACGCTCTCACCAGAACCATCAACGAGTACGCGCGCAGGCAGGGGATCCTGAAGGAGAAGGACGAGAACCTCTCCGGCGAGGACATCCGCGAAGGCCTGGCAGCCATCATCTCGGTCAAGCTGCGCGACCCGCAGTTCGAGGGCCAGACAAAGACGAAGCTCGGCAACACCGAGATGCGCGGTCTCGTGCAGCAGGTCGTCGCACAGGGGCTCGCCGAGTACCTCGAGGAGCACCCCAAGCCGGCACGCGCCATCGTCACGAAGTCGGCTCAGGCCGCAAAAGCAAGAGCTGCGGCGCGCAAGGCGCGTGAGTTGACCCGCCGCAAGGGTCTTCTTGAGTCATCCACGCTGCCCGGCAAGCTCGCCGACTGCTCGATTCGCGACGCCGCGTTCGCCGAGATCTACTTGGTTGAGGGCGACTCGGCCGGAGGCTCGGCGAAGCAGGCACGCGACAGGAGTTTCCAGGCGATTCTGCCGCTGCGGGGCAAGATACTCAACGTGCAGCGCGCCGGGCTCACAAGGGCGCTTTCCAGCGAGGAGATCCAGGCGATCATCACCGCCATGGGAACCAACATCGAGGCCGATTTCGACCTGAGCACGGCGCGGTACCACAAGGTCATCATCATGACCGACGCCGATGTTGATGGAGCTCACATCCGCTGCCTCATCCTGACGTTCTTCTTCAACTTCATGCGATCGCTGATCGAACAGGGTTACCTCTACATCGCCCAGCCGCCCCTGTACAAGATATCCGTGGGCAAGAAGCACTCCTACGCATACTCCGACAAGGAGATGCAGGACGCTGTGGGCAAGCTCCCCGAGGGGACCAAATACAACATCCAGCGCTACAAGGGTCTCGGCGAGATGAACCCCGAGCAGCTGTGGGAAACCACCATGGACCCGTCGAAGCGCACTCTGCTCCAGGTGCAGCTTGACCAGGAGAACGAGCTTCTCGCGCTCAAGAACTTCGAGGACCTGATGGGCGATGTGGTCGAACCCCGCAAGGAATTCATACAACGGCATGCGAGGGACGTCCGGTTCCTCGACATCTAAGCGCGGGGTTCGACGGTATCCGAGGGGGACATGGCAAACGACGGCGACATTCATTTCCCGCCAGGACAACGGCGCGACAAGCCGTCGTTCGAGCCGCCCCCGTGGGAACGGGAGCAGTTCGAAGAGCTTGCGAAGCGCCGAGAAGAACCGGCGGCGGAGGCCGAGACCGCAAGGATCGAGGAACAGCCTTCCGTGCAGGCTGAGCCGGCCGCGTCACAAGCGGTTGAGCCAGAGGACGCCGACCCGGCGGACTCGGATCAGCCGGCAGAGCTCGACCCGAAGCACGTCGAGGCATTGCTGGCAGGGCTCAAAGCCGAAGAGCCCAGCTCGGAGGGACTGCAGTACAAAGTCATGCTCGCGGCAGGTGTCGTAAGTGCGTTTGTTGGGCTGGTGGTGACGACATGGGGCGCGGTGGCGCTGGCGTCACCGAAGGGCTCGGGTTCGGCATCAACACTGATAGCGATGGTGCCCCTCGTGTTCGGAATCGGCTTTCTGGCCGGCGGCGTGTGGGTGGTCTTCAGTTCATTACGACGGCAAGGAGTGCTCTAAGTGACAGACGACAACGGGACGATCGACACAAGCGGGACGATCACGATCCCAGTCGAGATCCAGACGGAGCTCAGGAACTCATTCCTCGAGTACTCGATGAGCGTTATCGTCTCCCGAGCCCTACCGGACGTCCGCGACGGCCTCAAGCCGGTCCATCGACGCATTCTCTACGCCATGAACGAGTCGGGCCTGACGCCGACCCGCCCTTACAAGAAGTCGGCGTGGACCGTCGGCGAAGTCATCGGCAAGTATCACCCGCACGGTGACTCCGCCGTCTACGACACCATGGTCCGTATGGCGCAGCCCTTCGCCATGAGGGCACCGCTCGTCGATGGCCACGGCAACTTCGGCTCCGTTGACGGCGACTCGGCGGCGGCCATGCGCTACACGGAGTCGCGCCTCCACCGGCTCGCGATCGAGCTACTTCGCGATCTCGACAAGGAGACGGTCGATTTCGGGCCGAACTACGACGAGTCGCTCACCGAGCCGAGGGTCCTGCCCAGCCGCTATCCCAACCTGTTGGTCAACGGCTCGGCGGGTATCGCAGTCGGTATGGCGACCAACATCCCCCCACACAACCTCGGCGAGGTCATCGATGCGACCACGCTGCTCATCGACAACCCCGAGGCTACGCTCGATGAGTTGATGGAGAAGATCCCGGGACCGGACTTCCCAACCGGCGGCACGATCATGGGACGGGACGGCATCCGGTCCGCATACGAGACGGGTCGCGGCTCGCTCACCGTGCGCGGCAAGGCCCACATCGAGCAGACCTCGACAGGGCGCACGCGGATCATCATCACCGAGATTCCGTACCAGGTGAACAAGTCCAAGCTCGTCACGAAGATCGCTGATCTCGTGCGCGAGAAGAAGCTCACCGAGATATCGGACCTGCGCGACGAGTCGGACCGCAAAGGCATGCGAGTCGTCATCGAGCTCAAGACGAACGCCGGCATCCCGCAGGTGGTTCTCAACAAGCTCTACAAGCACACCCAGCTGCAGCAGGGCTTCGGCGTGATCATGCTGGCGCTCGTCGATGGCGTGCCGCGCACCCTCACGCTCAAAGAGGTGCTGAGCTACTACATCGAGCACCAGAAGGACGTCATCACCCGTCGCACCAAGTACGAACTGCGTAAGGCCGAGGAGCGCGCCCATATCCTCGAGGGCTACGTCATCGCGCTGGACAACATCGACGAAGTCATCAAGATCATTCGCGCCAGCGCGGATGACGCCGAAGCGAAGGCAAGCCTTATTGCGCGTTTTGGTCTCTCGGAGATTCAGACCGACGCGATCCTCGAGATGCGACTGCGTCGCCTCACCGGCCTCGAGCGGCACAAGATCGAGGCGGAGCTTGAGGAGCTTCGCAAGAAGATCGCTTGGTTCCAGCAGGTGCTGGGCGACGTGAAGCTCGTACTCCAGATCGTGAAGGACGAGCTCGGCGAGATCCGCCACAAGTTCGCGGACAAGCGTCGTACCGACATCTCAAACGCAGCCAAGGACCTCGATGTCGAAGACCTCATCGCCGAGGAGGACATGGTCGTCACCATCACCAAGGCCGGATACGTGAAGCGCCTGCCTGTGGCGACGTATCGTCAGCAGAAGCGCGGCGGCAAGGGCCTCCAGGGCGTCAACCTCAAGGACAGCGACTTCGTCGAGCACCTGTTCATCGCCAGTACTCACGACTACGTGCTCATCTTCTCGACGCGTGGCAAGGTCTATCGCATGAAGGTGCACGAGCTCCCCGTGGGCTCGCGTCACGCACGCGGGACCGCGGTCGTGAACCTGCTTCCGTTCGAGCAGACCGAGCGTATCGCTGCGGTCATCAACACCAAGCTGTTCTCGGCGGACGAGTTCCTCATGTTCGCAACCAAGCACGGCATGGTGAAGAAGACCGCCATCCAAGCGTACGACCGCTCGCGTCGTGACGGCATCATTGCAATCAACCTGCGTGACGACGATGAGCTGATCTCGGTTCGCCGCGTGAAGACGGGCGAGCGCGTGATGATGGTGTCGACGTCGGGCAAGGCCATCAAGTGGGATGAGGCTGAAGCTCGCCCGATGGGCCGCGACACGATGGGCGTGCACGGCATGAAGGTCAAGCCGGGCGATGCGATTCTCGGCATGGAGATCGCCCCCGACAACGCCGAACTGTTCGTAGTCACCGAGCGCGGCTACGGCAAGCGCACCACGGTTGGCGAGTACCCCGAACACCACCGAGGCGGTCAGGGCGTCAAGACGATCCAGGTCACACCGAAGAAGGGCCCGCTCACGGGCATGAAGATAGTCCTACCGCAGCACGAACTCATGCTGATCTCCGAGGAAGGCGTCGTCATCCGGGTCAAGGCCGACGACATCTCCAAGCTCGGCCGCTCGACGCAGGGCGTCAAGGTCATGAACGTCGCCGAGACGGACCGCGTGTGCGCCATCGCCCGAGTCAGCGGAGGCAAGAAGAAGCCGCCGAAGGCCCGCGGGATCGGCGAGGGTCAGGGTTCGCTGCTGGAGCCCGGAGCCGAGTCGGACGCCGTGACGGCTGACAGCACGGACATCGATGATGAAACCGAAGACCTCATGGCCGAGGAGTTCGAGGACGCCGAGGACGCAGAAGCCGCAGAGCTCGAGGAGTAGCGAAACGCCGCATGCCTGAGGCAAATGGGTCGGGCGGGTCGGAGCGTAGACTCGCAGAAGTAGAGGTCGTGCTGTTCGATCTTGACGGTACGCTCATCGACACGATGGATCTCATCCTCGCGTCGATGAGGCACGCCACGACCACGGTTCTCGGCGAGGCGCTGCCGGATGAGGTGCTGATGCACAACGTCGGCGTTCCGCTGATCGTACAGATGCGTGAGTTCGCACCGGAGCGGGCAGAGGAACTGCTCGCTTCGTACAGGGCCCACAACGCGGTCGTGCACGACGAACTCGTGTGCGGATACCCCGGTACAGCAGAGGCGCTTGCCCAGCTCAAGGAGGCCGGCTACCGCTTGGCGGTGGTCACGTCCAAGAGCGGGCCGGTCGCGCAGCGGGGGATGGCGGCGTTCGACCTCGAAGGCTACTTCGATGAGGTCGTTGCATACGAGGACACGACGATCCACAAGCCCGAGCCCGAGCCACTGTTCGAGGCCGCACGCAGGCTCGGGGTCGACATCTCTCGCTGCGCGTATGTGGGCGATAGCCCTCACGACATGAATGCCGCCCGTGCGGCTGGTGCGGTTGGAGTGGCCGCGCTGTGGGGCCCGTTCGCTGAACGCGTGCTCGAGCCGGGGCCGACACTAGCACTCGGGTGTCTCGGTGACCTGGCGGATGCGCTCGCGGCTGCACGACAGGCGCGCGAGGGGGCAGTGTAACAGTGTGAAGATTCACGGCTCAGGGTGAGTACTCGGAGCCGCGATGTGGAACAATGGCGGGAACGCCGATGAGCGCCGGTAGTGGGGTGGCGCGAGGCGAACGGAGCGGGTCTCGAGGAGGATGGCGTGTCAAAGAGAACGAAGCTCATCATCGCCGTGGTTGCCCTGCTGGTCGTGGGGGGAGTTGCCGCCTCGTTCGCTCTGAAGGCGGGGGGTGGGGGCACTCAGATCAAGTCGGCCACGGTGTCACAGGCCGACCTTGGGGTCACCGTTTCCGCATCGGGCAAGGTGCAGGCCGGCGTGCGCGCCGACGTCTATCCGCCTACCGCAGGAACCCTTGCGTTCGTATATGTGAGTGACGGCGAGACCGTCACGGCGGGCGACCGCATCGCAAAGATGGATACCGGTCCGCTCGAGTACGCGGTCAAGCAGGCGAAGGCGGGTCTTGCACAGGCGCAGTCCGCCTACGACAACGTTGACGCACAGGCCGTCTCGTCGGGAGACGTGACCGCTGCCAAGGCTAATGTCACTGCGACGAAGAAGGCGTGGCTGGCCGCGAAGGATGCCGCGGGTGACGTGTCATCCAAGGCCCCGACTCAGGGGCAGCTCGATGCAGCCGAGGCTGCCAAGGACGCCGCCGACTCCGCGTACGACAACGCGACCGACGCCTACGATGCGGCCCTCATCGCATACGGTTCGACATCGCCGACGACCACCGCCGCGCTGACGGCCAAGAAGTCGGCGTACGCCGGATACCTGAGCGCGAAGGCCACCTACGACGGACTCGTGGCGACCGACCTCGGCTCGGCGCACTCATCGGCGAATGCCGGTGTCGCTTCGGCGTACGCCGCATACAAGGCCGCGCAGTCCTCTCTCAAGAAGGCGCAGGCGGCCGATCCCGCAAGCCAGAAGTCCGCGGCTGCCGCGGCTGTTACGCAGGCGAAGAAGGCGCTTGAACTCGCCGAGAACAACCTGGGCGACGCCACGCTGGTTGCGCCGATCGACGGAACCGTGTTCTTCAACGCGGTAGGTACGCCGGGCTCTGACGGCGAGACGCCGAAGGCCGCCGAGAAGGCCGCCGTTGCACCGCAGTCGGCACCGTTCTCCGTGGTCGACCTGGGCGGATCGACCTTCGTCGCCGAAGTCGACGAGGCGGACATCGATCGCGTTCGCGTGGGCATGGAGTCCGAAATCACCCTCGACTCGTTCCCCGGACAGTCGTTCAAGACAAAGGTCACTCACATCAGCTCGGCGGCGCAGCCCACGGCTACGGGGGGCACGATCTTCCCGGTTGAGCTCGTGATGCAGGACACCGGCAAGACCATCCTGATCGGAATGAAGGGCGACACCACCATCAAGGTGTCCTCGATTCCGAGTGCGCTGACGATTCCGCTCGAGGCGCTGTTCAATGAGAACGGCACCAACTTCGTGTACAAGGTCGTCGATGGCAAGCTCGCCAAGACCACTATCACTATCGGAGCGCAGACCGATACCGACGTCGAGATACTCGATGGCCTGAAGAAAGACGACGTGGTCGCACTCGCGAGCCCGACCACCTACACCGACGGCATGGCCGTCACCGTGAAGAACTAGCAGCCGGCGGTGACCGAGCCCGACCCCGGGTATGTCGAACGGCCTGAAGCGGGCGCACACGGCGCACGCGATGCGGTGCATGGTCCGGCATGCGCGATCGATGCCGTACTCAGCGCCCAGGGCGTCTCGAAGTGCTATGTCCTCGACGAGGTCGAGGTCAACGCCTTGCGCGCGGTCGATCTCGAGGTTTGTCGCGGTGAGATGCTCGCGATCATGGGTCCGTCGGGCTCGGGCAAGTCCACGCTCATGCACATCGTGGGGCTGCTCGATCACCCCACGACGGGCACCGTGTCCGTTGATGGCGAGGACGTCTCGGGGATGGAGCCCAACCAGCTGGCCTCGGTTCGCAACAAGCGGATCGGCTTCGTCTTCCAGTCGTTCAACCTGCTCGCGCGCACCACGGCGCAGGCCAATGTCGAGCTGCCGCTGATCTACGCCGGAGTCTCGGCGGGGGAGCGGGCACGGCGAGCGAAGGAGGCGCTGGAGCGCGTGGGTCTCGGCAACCGGCTCGGCCACATGCCCAACCAGCTCTCCGGTGGCCAGCAGCAGCGCGTGGCGATCGCCCGCGCATTGGTCACCGAGCCGAGTATCGTGCTCGCCGACGAACCGACCGGCAACTTGGACTCGCGTAGCGGCGTCGAGGTCATGTCGATCCTTCAGGACCTCAACGATCAAGGCATCACCGTCGTGCTCGTCACGCACGACGCCCGAGTCGCCAGGCATGCGCAGCGCGTCGTACACATCCGAGACGGGCGCGTCGTGCTCAACGAGTGCGTTGAGCAGCGAATCATCGCAAGCAGTGAGGTTGCGACCCTAGATGCCGATGCACTCACCGAGGGCGATCTCGGAGGACTCTCCGTGAACACGGGGGTGCATCAGTGAACCTCGTCGAGTCGTTCCGCATCGCCATACGGGCGCTTGCCGCGAACAAGGTGCGAAGTGCGCTCACCATGCTCGGCGTCATCATCGGCGTGGCAGCGGTCATTCTGCTGGTGTCCATAGGCACCGGCGTTCAAGAGCAGGTGACCGGCTCGATCGAGGGGCTCGGATCAAACCTGCTGTTCGTGTTCCCGGGCGACTACAGCGAGAGTGGCGGCGGGGGAGGCGGACCCGGAGGACCGGGCATGTCGATTCGCAAGCAGTTCACGCTCGACGACGCGCAGTCACTGCAGGTGCGCCTCGGTGCGGACGGCATCGTCGTGCCGGTCATCCAGGGCGCGACCGCGCTCAAGGTTGGCAACAAGGACTGGCGGACGTCCATATCGGCGGGCAACGAGTTCGCCATGGAGGTGTTTACCGCTACGCTCTCGGGAGGGCGCTTCTACAACCGGGCCGAGGTGGTGTCGGCCAGGCGCGTCATCCTGATCGGGGCCACCGTGCGAGACCAGCTGTTCCCGGGGCAAGACCCCGTAGGGCGCACGGTATCCGTCGATGGGCAGCCGTTCACGGTCATCGGCCACTTCGAGGCGATGGGCGGGTCGTTCTCGGGCGACCAGGACAACACCGTCTACATGCCGGTGACCACCGCGCAGCAGTTGTTGAGCAGCAAGGACATCAGCTCGATCATCGTCAAGGCGATCAACGCTGACGACGTCGAACTGCTCAAGGTGCGCATGCAGCAGATTCTCAAACCCAAGTTCAAGGACCAGTTCACCGTGTTCACGCAGCAGCAGACGCTCGGGCTGCTCTCGACACTGCTGGGAACGCTGACGGCGATGCTCGCGGGGCTGGCCAGTATCTCGCTCTTGGTGGGCGGCATCGGGATTATGAACATCATGCTGGTGAGCGTGTCGGAGCGTACCCGAGAGATCGGCATCCGCAAGGCCGTCGGCGCACGCACGTACGACATCTTGAGCCAGTTCGTGATCGAGGCGATCGTGCTTTCCGTGCTGGGCGGCGCAACCGGCATTCTCGTGGGCGCTGGTGGTGCGCTTCTGCTCAAGCCGATCGTGCCTGCGGTTGTCACGCCGTGGGCGGTCGTGCTGGCGTTCGTGTTCTCGGCGGCGGTGGGCGTGTTCTTCGGGGTGTACCCGGCGTTTAGGGCGTCTCGTCTCGACCCGATCGAGGCACTGCGCTACGAATAGCGTGCTGGAACGCGGGGCCGCGACTTCGAGCGGCCCGCTGACCGGATGTCGCGACTAGCTCTGGAAGTCCTCGGGGTCGACCGAGTCCAGGAACTCACGAAACGCAGCGAGTTCGGCCTCCTCGTCGATGTCTGGGTGCGACTCATCGGGAACCCCCGCCTTCGCGAAGACCTCGTCGGCGACGTAAATCGGCGCCTGCATGCGGATTGCGAGCGCGATCGAGTCGGACGGCCGCGCGTCGACGACGCGGGTGCGCTCCTCGCCGCGCAGCATGATCGACGCGAAGAAGGTGCTCTCTTCGACCCGCGTGATCTCGATGCGCTCCACGTAGGTGTCGAGCGACTCCAGCATGTTGCGCATGAGGTCGTGGGTCATGGGACGCGGGGGCTCGGCGCCTTCGAGTGCGAGTAGAATCGCCGTCGCCTCGGGGTGCCCGATCCAGATGGGGAGCACGAGTCCCTCGCCCGGGCCCTCATCGACGCGCTTCAGGATGACGACCGGCTGGTTGGACCGAGCGTCGAGCGCAAGGCTAGCGATACGAACCTGAATCATCGAACGAGCCTCCGCGAGAGTGAGAGAATGGCTGAGGGCGGGAATCCGCCTGCTCCAATCATACGCCAGCGGACCGACGACCATGGAGGCCGAGATGCAGTTCGAGGTCCAAACCGGACGCCGAGAACAACTCGTCGACATCACGGCGCAGGTCGCAGACGCCGTTGCTGCGTGTGGTATCTCGACGGGCGTCGTGGTGGTCTATTGCCCACACACCACCGCGGGACTGACCATCAACGAGAACGCGGACCCCGATGTCGTGACCGACCTGCTCGCGGGGCTCGAGCGAATCGCTCCGCGAGGCGCGGGGTATCTGCACCGCGAAGGAAACAGCGACGGGCACATCAAGGCGTCGTTGCTCGGATCGAGCGTGATGGTGCCGCTTACGGGTGGGCGCATGGCGCTCGGGACATGGCAGGGCATCTACCTCGGCGAGTTCGACGGGCCGCGGACCAGAAAGGTGCTGGTCACAGCGCTTGGCGACGCCGTCTGAGACGCTTCCTTGACCGTCCGAAGAGGGCTGGTATAAGGTATGCGAGCATTTCGCTCGGAAACGGGCCCGTAGCTCAGCTGGTTAGAGCGCACGGCTGATAACCGTGAGGTCGGAGGTTCGAGTCCTCCCGGGCCCACCATGAACGCATCATTCAGACGGCCCAGCGGGCCGTCTGTCTTCATGTTGGGCCGGAGACCGTGCGTGCCGCGCTGGTGGCAAAGCGGGCCTACATGAAGCCAGAACCCCAAAACACCGCGATCTCGAGAGCTCACTGCGCACCCCAGCGGACAACCGGGCATCGTAATTGCTACGGTATAAGTAGCATTTGGTTGACATCCGGACCGGCGGCGCTGGCCAGCCATCCCGATTCACCGAGGTACGTCTTGCGAAACGAGGGGATCGACCATGAACAACGCAGCGCTCACCGCAACCGCTCGGCGGGACACCAGTATCCTCGTCGTAGCGATGCTCATGGCAATACTGGCCGCCACACTCGTTCCACAGTCCGCCCACGCGACCGGCACACTGCTCGCCAATGGGGCTGGAGCACCGGATATCTCGGGGTCGCAAGTCGTATGGAACCAAGTGACCACTACGGGCGGCCTCAAGTACTACATCTACACACGCAACCTCTCGACGGGACAGACCGCGCCTTTGACCAGCGGACAGTACCAGTCGGGAATCCCCCGGATTCAGGGCGACCGGGTCGTGTTCGACGAGTTCCAGTTCGCCACGCCCGTCTCGATGTCGCTCGTCTTCGGGATCGCACTGAACTCAGGGTTGTTCTTCGCCGCCCCCAACACGGGAGCCTTCGCCCCCGACGTGAACGGTAAGTGGGTCACGTACACCAGCAGCGGCAACTGGGCCTACCTCGTGGACACGACCACCAACGACGAGTGGCAGCTTTCCACCGGTACGCTGATCCACCCCCAGTACGGGCTGTCCCCGGTCGCGTTGACCAACAAGTACGCGTTCTGGTCCGATAGTCGCGTGAACGGCAACGCCGACATCCTCTCCCTAGAACTGGGCACGAGCGGCTGGGGCAACATCGACCCGACCGAACCAGCCGGCAACCAGTACGATCCGGCTGCCGAGGGCGATTGGGTTGTGTGGACCGACGACCGGAACGGCACCGAGGACATCTACGCCTGGAACATGGCGACGAATACGGGACGCGCCATCGCCCCCTACGCATCGAATCAGCGATCCGCCGACGTCTCGTGGCCGCTCGTGGTCTGGACCGACTATCGCACGGGCAATGGCGACATCTACGCCCGCGATCTCGTGACCGGGCAGACTACTCGCGTGACAACGGAGGACGTGGAACAGCGACACCCGGCGATATCGGGGAATCGGCTCGTCTGGGAGCAGTCAGGCTCGCAGGTCTACTACAAGTCGCTCGGATCACGCACCGTGAGCGTCAAGGCGCCCACGAAGGTTCGCAAGCGCAAGACGGCGAAGCTGACGGGAATCGCAAGCGGGTACGCCGGGGCAAGGTTCGCGTCGACCTCGATCACCCTCCAGCGCTCCTACACGAAGAAGTCCTGGACGAACATCAAGTCCGGCAAGACCACCTCGACCGGAACTTACTCGATCAGCACGCCAGCGCTCACCCGCAAGGCGTACTGGCGTGTTCGGCTCAACGGCCCAGGGGTCACGCTCTACACCTCACCCAAGTCGATTTCGGTGTACTGATAGGACACGCCAGTAACGAGAGTCAGGGTCGCGGTTCTCGGGTAGAGACTCTCTGTGGGGGAACGGCCGTTCTTGCGGGATGGGCAACCCGAGCATAGTCTGTGCTGAATCGGTACTATGGTGCAGGCGTTGGGGCGCCTCCCCGGCATACGTGCCGGCTTATGAAACTGAAGCACATACTTGGGTGAGGAAGAATTATGTGCCCCAACAAGGCTGATCGACTGCTCGGTCTGATTCTTGAGACGATCCCCGATTTAGTGTGGCTCAAGGACAACGAGGGTGTATACCTGAGCTGCAATCCGTCCTTCGCCCGCTTCTTCGGGGTGACGGAGGCCGAGATCATTGGGAAGACCGACTACGATTTCGTCGACGCCGAGATCGCCGACTCCTTCCGTGAGCATGACCGCAACGCTGCCGCCGCCGGCGCGCCAACGGTCAATGAGGAATGGATCACGTACGCATCGGATGGTCGTCGCGCCTTGGTGGAGACGGTCAAGACGCCCGCATTCGATGAGGCCGGCAATCCCATCGGCATTCTCGGCATCGCCCGTGAAGTGACTGAGCTGCGCGAGGCCCAGAACACGATCGGCGAGCGCGAGGGCTATCTGCGGGCGCTGGTCGACAACTTCCCGTTCCTGGTATGGCTCAAAGACACCGAGAGCCGCTTTCTCACGGTGAACAGCGCGTTCGCGCAGGCTTCCGTGGGCGGAACGCCTGCGGATGTCGAAGGACGCACCGACCTGGACGTGTGGCCCAGAGATCTCGCAGATGCGTACCGCGCAGACGACAAGACGGTGCTCGAGAGTCGACAGTCCAAGAACGTCGAAGAGGAGATCTCCGAGGGCGGGGAGCGTCGTTGGTTCGAGACGTTCAAGGCGCCGGTCATCGACGGCTCCGGACAGCTGCTCGGCACGGTGGGGTTCGCGCGCGACATCAGTAAGCGCAAGCAGGCGGAGGAGGCCCTACGCTCGCGTGATGCGCTGCTCTCCGGTCTCGCGCGGGTGACCGACTGCATGCTCTCCGAGAAGGAACTCACGGGCGCCAACATCGCTGACGCCCTGTGCGAGTTGGGCCAGGCTACCGGTGTCGACCGCGTCTACATCTTCGAAAACATCCCCGGCGAGCCTGGAACGAGAGGCCTACTGTCGCAGCGTTATGAGTGGTCCGTCGATGACGTCGACGCACAGATCGACAACCCCGACCTGCAGGACATTCCGTGGGATGACGTTGCACCGAGGTGGTACGACACGTTCGTCGCTGGAGGCTACATCGCCGGGAACGTAGTGGACTTCCCGCAGGATGAACGTGATGCACTCGAGCCACAGGACATCGTGTCTCTGCTCGCCCTCCCAATCGAGGCCAACGGCAAGATCTGGGGCTTCATCGGCTTTGACGTGTGTAAGGGCGAGCGGGCGTGGACCGAGACCGAGGCGAGCTTGCTGAAGGCGACCGCGAAGAGTTTCGCGGTGACGGTTGAGCGTATGCGGGCCGACGTCGCCCTCCGCGAAAGCGAAGAGAACTTCAGCGCCTTCTTCGAGGCGATCGACGACATGGTTTCGGTCGCCACCGTCGATGGGCGAATCATCCGGAGCAACTCCGCGCTTCGCGAGAGGCTCGGCTACGACGAGTCGGATCTCGACGGTATGCACATCCTCGATCTTCATCCCGCCGAGGCCCGAGAGGATGCCGAGGCTGTGTTCGACGCGATTCTCAGGGGCGATCGCGACAGTTGTACGCTGCCGCTCATCACCAAGGACGGCGAGATAGTGCCGGTTCAGACGCGCATATGGTTCGGAAAGTGGAATGGCGTGGAGTGCGTCTTCGGTGTGTCCGCCGAGGAGGACGTGTACTAGCGGCACGAGTCAATCGCGCCGTTTGCGCCGAGATGGGCCGACGGGCATCTGTCACAGACATCCGTACGCTCATTCGCATAAGGTGTTAGGGGTAATTGGGGTACTTCGCTCTCGCTCGGACTTGAGGCCGCCTAACGGGCGGTCCGTTCACTATGCGAGGGGCGAGTATGGAACCACAGGCTGCCGAGTCCGTGCTGACGCGAATGCTAAACACGATTCCGGATCTGGTGTTCTTCAAGGACACCGAAGGCACGTATCTCGGCTGTAATCCCGCGTTCGCGGACTTCTTCGGAGTTCCCTCCGAGCAGCTGTTCGGCAAGACCGACTACGACTTCGTCGACACCGAGATAGCCGACTCCTTCCGAGCCAACGATCTCGCTGCCATGGCGGCCGGGGGTCCCACCGCGAACGAGGAGTGGATCACCTACTCATCCGACGGCCGCCGCGCACTCGTGGAGACGGTCAAGACGCCTGTGGTGGAGGCAAATGGACGAATCGTTGGCATCGTGGGCGTTGCCCGAGAGGTGACCGAGCTGCGTCAGGCGCAAGACGCTCTGGGGGAGCGCGAGGGGTATCTACGCGCGCTCATCGACAACTTCCCCTTTCTTGTGTGGCTGAAGGACACGGATAGCCGATTCCTGACCGTCAACAGCGCGTTCGCAGCCGCCTGCCAGGGCGGGGCGGCCATCGATGTCGCCGGCAAGACCGACCTCGACGTGTGGCCGGCCGATCTAGCCGAGGCCTATCGCGCCGACGACCGCGTCGTCCTCGACAGCCGACAGCCGAAGCACGTGGAGGAGCCGGTCGTTCAAGACGGGGAGCGTCGTTGGCACGAGACGTTCAAGGCCCCCGTGTTCGATGACTCTGGCGAACTGCTCGGCACGGTCGGGTTCGCACGGGACATCAGTGATCGCAAGCTGGCCGAGGAGGCCCTGGGGTCTCGGGATGCATTGCTCGTCGGCCTCTCGAAGGTCACCTCGCACCTCAGTGCGGACACCGAGCTGACCCCGGCCAATGTCGGCGCTGCTCTGCGGGAACTGGGCGTGGTGACCGGCGTCGACCGCGTGTACGTCTTCGAGCACACGCCCGGGGAGGGCAGCGTGCGGGGCACGATCTCCCAGCGCTACGAGTGGTCGGTCGATGACGTCACGCCGCAGATCGACAACCCGGACCTGCAGGACGTCCCGTGGGATGAGGCGGCGCCGCGGTGGTACGACACGTTCGTCGAAGGCGGCTACGTAGCCGGTCACGTCAGGGATTTCCCCGCATCGGAGCGTGAAGCGCTCGAGCCGCAGGGTATCGTTTCGCTTCTTGCGCTGCCAATCGAGGCCAACGGGAGACTGTGGGGGTTCATCGGCTTCGACTCCTGTCGCAGGGAACGCACGTGGGCGGACGCGGAGGTGGGGCTCCTGCGGTCGACGGCGAGCAGCCTCTCGGTCACCATCGAGCGCATGCGTGCTGACGCCAGCGTGCGCGAGAGCGAGCGAAACTTCAGCGACTTCTTCAGCGCAATCGGTGACATCGTCGTGGTCGGCGCGCAGGACGGCACGCTGCTGCACGCAAACGCCGCGTTCTACGACAAGTTGGGATACGCCGAGGCAGACCTCGGTTCGCTCAATGTGCTCGACATGCATCCGCCGGATCGACGTTCCGAGGCGGAGGTCATACTCGGCGACATGTTGAAAGGGGAGCGGGACGCGTGTCCGTTGCCGCTCGCAACCAAGCGCGGCCGCCTGGTTCCGGTCGAGACACGCATCTGGTTCGGGAGCTGGAACGGGCAGCGGTGTATCTTCGGCGTCTCGAAGGACTTATCCCGAGAACAGGCTGCGTTGCAGAGATTCGACAGACTGTTCCGGAGCAACCCGGCGCCCATGATGGTCAGCGATGCGCGCGACGGGATGATTCTCGACGTCAACGAAGCGTTTGTGACGACGTTGGGCTACAGCCACGAGGACGTTCGCGGGAAGACCAGCGCCGAGATTGGGCTGTTCGTCGACCAGCGCGTTCGTGACGGCGCCGTCGCCGAACTCCTCCAGCACGAGCGCGTGAACGATCTGGAGACGCACGTGAGGCGAAAGGACGGCCAGGTGCTCGATGGCCTGTTCTCGGCGGAACTGATCCACGATCAAGACTCAACGCACATCCTGTCGGTCATGACCGATATCACTCAGCTCAAGATCGCGCAGGAAGAGATCAACAGCCTGAACTCGATGATCGGCGTCGTGGGCGGGGTATCGGAGATGCGAGACCCCTACACTGCCGGCCATCAGCGACGGGTGGCCGAACTCGCAACCCGCATCGCCGATGAGCTCGGGCTGCCCGATAGGGAGATCGCCGATATCCGGATGGCGGCACTCATGCTCGACATCGGGAAGGTCGCGGTCCCCGCCGAGATTCTCGCCAAGCCAGGCCCCCTGACTGCGTTGGAGTTCGGGTTGGTGAAGGGACACGCTGCTGCGGGTAGTTCCCTGATCGCATCGGCTCACATGAACGGGTCCATCGCGGAGTACGTGCTGCAGCATCATGAGCGGTGCGATGGTACGGGCTACCCCTCCGGGTTGCTGGCCCACGAACTGTTGACCGGAAGCAGGATACTCATGGTCGCTGACGTGCTCGAGGCGATGACGTCGCACCGGCCCTACCGGATCGCGCACACGCTCGAGGCGGCACTTGCAGAACTCGAGGACGGCTCGGGGTCGCGATACGATGCCGGTGTCGTGGACGCCTGCTTGGACGTGGTCCGCAACAAGGGGTTCACCCTCGGCGACAACTGACACGAAGCGGCCCCTCCGCAGATGCGAGAGGGGCCGCTCGGTTGATCGATCGTTTCAGCGTGAAGGCGGGCGCGAGAGCTCTACGAGCTCGCGGTGTTCCCGCCGCCTCCGCCGCCACCGTTCATGCGACGGCGACGTGCGCCACCGCCCGGACGGCCCTTGCGGCCCTGGCCGGGAGTCTGACGCTGCTGCGGCTGCTTGCGCTGCGGCTGTGCGCTGCGGTTGGGGTCGGGCACCATGCGGGCGTCCGAGTAGTGGAAGCCCTCGTGGTCCTCGGAGTCGATGACCGCGTCGATGGTCTTCTCGATGTCGCGAAGCTGATCGTGCTCTTCCGGCGCGAACAGCGAGAACGCCGTGCCGCTCTTGCCCGCACGAGCGGTGCGGCCGATGCGGTGGACGTAGTCCTCGGGCACGTTAGGGAGGTCGAAGTTGATGACGTGCGTGATGTTGTCGACGTCGATGCCGCGGGCGACGATGTCGGTGGCGACGAGCACGCGATGGCGGCCGCGCTTGAAGCCGTCGAGCGCCTGCTGACGCTGACCCTGCGAGCGGTTGCCGTGAATCGCCGCACCCGAGATGCCGCTGCGATCGAGCACCTTGGCGACGCGATCGGCGCGATGCTTGGTGCGGGTGAAGACCAGCACGCGCTCGAGGCGGTGGTCGCTGATCAGTCGGACGAGCAGGTCCATCTTCTGCTGCTGGCCAACCGGGTAGATCGACTGCGCGATCTTGTCGATGGGCTTGCTCGGCGGGGAGACGTCGATGTGCACGGGGTCGTGCAGCGTATCACCCGCGACGCGCATGACTTCAGGAGTCATCGTCGCCGAGAACAGCAGGTTCTGGCGGTTCTTGGGAAGCAACGCCAGGATGCGCTTCACGTCGGGCAGGAAGCCCATGTCGAGCATGCGGTCGGCCTCATCGAGCACGAGGACCTCGACGCGCGAAAGGTCACAGTCGCGGTTGTTGCACAGGTCGAGCAGGCGACCGGGGGTCGCGACGAGTACGTCGACTCCTCGGCGAAGCGCCTTGGCCTGCGGCTGGTAGCCGACGCCACCATAGACCGAGATGACGCGGTGCTTGGTGTACTTGGACGCCTGACGTGCGACGTCCTCGATCTGGGCACACAGCTCGCGCGTGGGGGTGACGATGAGCGCGCGGGGCGACTTACCGCCGCCCTGGATGCGCTGAAGCAGCGGCAACGTGAACGCCGCGGTCTTGCCGGTACCGGTCTGGGCGCAACCGACGATGTCTTTGCCGGCAACGATTGCAGGGATGGCCTGCGCTTGGATGGGGGTCGGGGCGTCATAGCCCATGGAGCGCACCGCATCAAGGATGCGTGCGTCGAGACCCAGGTTGTCAAAACTCAAGTGTGAAACTCCTCTTCCGTGCGCCGATGCGGCAGCACTGCGTGTGTAGACGCAGCTGATCCGACGGCCAGGAAAGGAGCGAGGGACAACCGAGTCTGGGATTGCGCGCCACATCTCCGTGGCGCGGTCGTGCCGGCGTAGTGTACGCGCATCCGGGCCGAAAGGGAAATCACACGGAACTGCGGGGATTACCTCAGCCCTCGAGTCGGACCTGCATGACGTCGATGGTCTTGCCCGAGAAGCCGGCCCTGCAGTAGGCGAGGTAGTAGCGCCAGAGCCGCAAGAAGCGCTCATCGAAACCGAGCGCGAGCACCGCCGGGACGGCCGCCTCGAAGCGCTCCTGCCAGGCCGCCAGTGTGGCCGCGTAGCTCGCTCCGAAGAACAGCGGCTCATCCGCACGAAGCCCGGCGGCACCGGCTGCGGCGACGAAGCGCTCGGGGCTGGGGAGCATGCCGCCGGGGAAGACGTAGCGCTGCACGAAGTCGGGCTTGTCGCGGTAGTCCTCGAAGCGGTGGTCCTCGATGGTGATCGTCTGTAGCGCAACCGGGCGGCCCGGCCCGGTCAGCTCGGCGAGTCGGCTGAAGAACACGGGCCACCACTTCTCGCCGACGGCCTCGAACATCTCGATCGATGCGACCGCCGAGAACTGCTCGCCGATGTCGCGGTAGTCCTGCAGCCGGAATGCGACGCGATCGTCGAGGCCGGCCTGCTCGGCGGCGGAGGTCGCCCACGCGTGCTGCTCGTTGGAGAGCGTGACGCCGGTGACCTTGCAGCCGGCTTCGCGCGCGGCGTGCATCGCGAAGCCGCCCCACCCGCAGCCGATCTCGAGGATGTGATCGCCCGATGAGGGCTGGAGCAGCTCGAGCATGCGGTCCCACTTGCGCCTCTGCGCCGTGACGAGAGCATTCGACGAGGTTTCGTCGGCTTCGAACAGCGCCGACGAGTATGTCATCGTCTCATCGAGCCACAGCCGATAGAAGTCGTTACCCAGGTCGTAGTGGCTCTCGATGTTGCGCTTGCTGCCGGAAAGCGAGTTGTCGCGTAGCGCGTGATACGCGCGGTGCAGCGGGGCGAATGCGGAATGGGCCCCTGCGGGCTTGTGCGTGAGGTTCGCGACGCCGAGCGAGAGCACCGCATCGAGATCGGGGGTGTCCCAGTCGCCGGCAAGGTAGCCCTCGGCGAGGCCCATCGAGCCGTCGACGATCGCACGCCATGCAGCGCGATCGCGGCTTACATCGATCCGCGCGTCGGGGCCCGGCTTCGCGCCTTCGAAGACGCGCTCAGCACCTCCGGGAGCGACCAGTGTCAGGCGACCGTAGCGTAGACGCGACAGCGCCAGGCCAAGCGCCGACTGCGCGATTCCGGGCAACGTGTTGTTCGAGCCGGCTCCCACCTTACGTCGTCTCCTCCTCGGGGTCGGGTCGTGGCGGTATGTAAGCGATTCCCTTGCCCACGATGTGCAGCGCCTGCCAGTGGATCAGCAGCCACGCCCGCAGCGACATCGGACCGTACTTTCGGACGACACGGCTGAGCGCCTCGTCGGTCAGAGGCTCGGCGTTGAGCTGCAGACTCGCGGTCAGCAGCAGGGGACCGGCCACGAAATCGGAGATGGTGACCGAGAGCTCATTATCGGGCTTGGAGATTGCGAACTCGTAACGAGCGTCCATCGCGATGAACGGCGAGACCGAGAACACCTTGTCCACCGTGGGGCGGCTGTCCCAGTCGAAGACGTCTCCGTCGTTGTGGAGCAGGTAGTTGTGGTGTCCCCCGAAGGTGTTCTGCACCTCGGCGAGGACCGCTCGAGGCGTGCCATCGGCTGCGAAGCAGTACCAGAACGACACGGGGTAGAAGCCGAACCCCAGCACGCGCGGGAAGGCGAGGATGCGCACGCTTCCACCGGTCAGGTCGATGCCGCGCCCGGCGAGCAGCGCGTCGATCCACGGACGAAGAGGGGATCCGTCTCGCGGCCCGTGATCGGCGTCGCGGAAGCGCACGAGCGCGCGCCCGTTGTGCGAGAACTTGGAGAGCGAGGCGTCGAGTGCATCGAGCTCATCGAGGTCGACGTAGACGAAGTACGCCCGGTACGCGAACGCGTTCTCTTTGGGGCGCGTCCGCGAGTGGGCGACGATGCCGGTATACAGTCGGCTGTTCACAGGAGGGGCGACTTTCGAGCCGGCTCGCCGAGCACCTTCGTGCGGGTCTCGTCGAGTTCATCGCCCCACGGCAGTGTCGCGCCGAGCGCCTCGGCGACACGGACCGCCGAGAGGAGCCCATCTTCGTGGAAGCCGTAGCGCTGCCAGGCGCCCGCGTACCACACGCCGCCCTCACCTTGGATCTCGGGCAGTCGCTTCTGGGCCGCGACCGCTTCTGCCGAGAACAGGGGGTGATCGAACGTCACGCGCTCGAGCACCGAGCCCTCCGCGTACTCCTGATGCGGATTGAGCGTCTCGAAGACCTGAGGTGCCTCGTCGGGCATCTGCTGCAGGTTGTTGAGCCAGTAGGTGAGCGTGAGCAGGTCTTTGGAGCACTCGGTCGTCTCGGCGAACCAGTTCCACGACGCCCACGCCCGCGTTGAGTTGGGCATGAACGCCTCGTCGGTGTGCAACGCGATCTCGTTGGGCTGGAACCCAAACGCGCCAAGAATCTCGCGCTCGAGAGGTGATGCGTCGCCGAGCATCGCGAGCGAGTCGGGAGCGTGCGCGGCAAGGATCACGGCGTCGTAGTCGAGCGAGCCCGCGTCGGTCGAGACGCGAGCGCCGCCACCGGCGAGTCGCTCGACGCAGCGCACCGGCTCGCCCGCGAACACCGAGCCCGAGAACGACTTCGCTGCCGCCTCGACGTATGTGCGGCTTCCGCCGACGACACTGCGCCACATCGGCTTGCCTGTGATGTGGAGCAGTCCGTGGTTGTCGCAAAACCGCAGGAATGTGCCTGCGGGGTAGTCGCGCAGCAGGTCCGGCGGCGTCGACCAGATCGCCGAGCCCATGGGGATGAGGTACCAGTCGGTGAACGTCGCCGAGTAGCCCTCGCGCTCGACCATCTCGGCGAGCGTGATGTCGTCGATGGCGGGGTCGGCAAGCAGCCTGTCGGCGTCGTGACTGAAGCGGACGATGTCGGCGAGCATCGCCAAGAACTTCGGATTGACGATGTTGCCGCGCTGGGCGAACACCGTGTTGAGGCTGGTGCCCGACCACTCAACGTTCTCCGAGCCGACGCGCACCGAGAAGGACATGTCGGTCTCGATCCATTCGATGCCGAGGGCCTCGAAGAAGCGGATCAGGTTGGGGTACGTGCGCGTGTTGTAGACCTGAAAGCCTGTGTCGGCGGGAAACGTCACGCCGCCCACGGTGACGTCGAGCGTGGCGGCATGACCGCCGAGCCGTGCCTCGGCTTCATAGACGTCCACGGTGTGTGAGGGCGACAGGAGCCACGCCGCGCCCACTCCGGCGACTCCGGCTCCTACAACGGCGATCTTCAAGAAGTCCTCCGACCTGTGTGTTGTTTCCGGCTGGATGGAGATAATCACTCTACTCAATGACGCTACCAACTGTAGTACCCGAGCAGCGTACCGTCGTGACGGTTGGGTTGGGGTTGTTCTGGACAGCACACGGACCATTCGAACGCGAGATTCCGCGATGCCGGTCCTGATCGCAGTGATCGGACTTGGATTCGCCGCGCTCGTGAACACCGCGGCGCTCCTCCAAGTGGGCGGCGAGTCGGGTGCGGCGACCATCTCCGGATTCGGCGAGACTGCGATGGGCGTGGCGTGCGGGTTCATTATCCTCGCAGCCGCCCGCAGGATTGTCGATGGGCCTGCGCAGGTGGCGTGGGCATGCATCGGCGCGAGCGTCATGTTCACCGCAGCAGGCGATGCTGCTCAGCACACAGGCTTGTCATCGACAACAGGGATGTTCGGGCTTCAGTTCAGCGACGCTCTCTACGGCCTGGCCGCAATGCTCTTCACGGCGGGTCTTCTGGTGAGCATTCTGCGATACATGGATCGTGTCGATTTCGCCTGGGTCGCGACCGAGGCGTTTGTGGCCTGCACGCTGTTGGCGGCGCTGCTGTGGGTGCTCTACCTGTCGCCGGCGATCACGGACCTCGGCGGCATGAGCGAGCCGGTGCTGACCCATCTGACCTATCTGGCGGCCGACTTCGTGCTTATGCTCGCGCCCACCGTGTGTGTGATCGCCGTCGCTATTCGCTTGGGCGATGAGTACGTTGCGGGCCCGCGGCTCGCAGTCGCCGCTGGAGTAGTGCTGTTCGTCCTGTCGAACCTCGCCTGGTTCCGGGAGTCCACCTACGGTGGGCGTCTGCCCGGCTCGCTCCCGACGTTTGGCTTCATGGTTGCCGTGGTCCTGTTCGCGTCCGGCGCGGCCGCCGCGCTGGCCGAGGAACAGCGGGTCGCACGCATGGCCGAGCTGCATTCGCCCGGGCAGGCGAGTTAGCCGCCGAGCAGAGTCACCGTGACCTCGTGCACGCCGCCGTCGTCGACGAGCCGGCAGCGTCCGCCCTCGGCCGGTGTCCCGTCCACTGTGACGCGCTCGACTCCCCGGTTCACGCCGCGCGGATTCTCGACGGACACCCGGTACAGCGTCGAGCCTTCACGTACAGCAGCCGTGAATCCCGGCCAGCGCTTGGGGATGCACGGGTCGATGGCCAGATAGCGCTCGCCGTTCTGCGCTTCGACGCGGATTCCAAGCAGCGAGTTGAGTGCGACCCGATAGAACCAGCTCGCCGAGCCCGTGTACCAGCTCCAGCCGCCACGGCCGGTGTGTGGAGGGGCGCCGTAGACATCGGCGGCGACCACGTACGGCTCGACGACGTAGTGCTCGGCGGCCTCGCGCGTCAGCGCGTGCTCGATCGGATTGATGAGTTGCAGCAGGGAGTGCGCCTCGTCGCCGTCACCCCGCATCAGATACGCCAGCACCACCCAGAGCGCTGCGTGCGTGTACTGCCCGCCGTTCTCGCGCACCCCCGGCAGGTAGCCCTTGATGTAGCCGGGGTCGCGCTCGGTGGTATCGAACGGCGGTGCGAGCAGGGCGATCAGCCCGTCTTCTCGGCGGATGAGCTTCTCCTCGACGCTGTCGAGCGCCGCGGCAGCGCGGTCGGCGTCCCCGAGTCCGCTGATCGTCGCCCAGGCCTGCGCGATGGCGTCGATGCGGCACTCGTCGTCGGTATGGGTGCCCAGCGCCGAGCCGTCGTCGAAGTACGCGCGGCGATACCACGCGCCATCCCATGACTCTTCGGCCGCCGCAGCGAGTCGCGTCGCCCACTCGCGGTAGTCGGTCGCCAGATCGGTGTCGCCGCGCTGCTCGCAGATGGGAGCGAAGCGGCTGATCACGTAGCCGATGAACCACGCGAGCCACACGCTCTCGCCCGCGCCGCCGTGTCCGACGCGGTTCATGCCGTCGTTCCAGTCGCCTCCGCCGATAAGCGGCAGCCCGTGGTGCCCGACGCGCCGGCCGGTCTCGATGGCGGCGAGGCAGTGCTCGTAGACGCTCGCAGCCTGCTCGCTCGCTTGGGGCTGGACGTAGGCGTCCTCGGCCTCCGGCGCCAGAAGGGGCGCGTCGAGGAAGGCGGTCCGCTCGTCGAGTACGGAGTGATCGCCGGTGGCCGCGAGGTACTCGGCGACCACGAGCGGCAGCCAGTGCCGGTCATCGGAGATGTGCGTGCGCACGCCTCGGCCCGAGAACGGCTGCCACCAGTGCAACACGTCACCCTCGGGGAACTGGTGACGGCTCGCCTCGACGATCTGCTCGCGCACGAGCTCCGGCCGTGCGAGCAGGAGCGCCATCGAGTCCTGCAACTGGTCGCGGAAGCCGTACGCGCCGCTGCTCTGGTAGGTGGCGGTGCGGCCCCAGAGCCGACACGCGGTCGCCTGGTAGAGCAGCTGGCCGTTGACCAACAGGTCGAGCTTGGGGTCGGGCGTCGATACCTGTACGGTGCCGAGCAGGTCGCGCCAGAACGCGAGCGCGTCGTCCAGGGCGCCCTCGATCGCACCGGGAGCGCGGTAGCGTGCGACGAGCGTGCGCGCTTCGTCGAGCGTCGCCGCCTGGCCGAGCAGGAAGCTGACCTCGCGGGTCTGTCCCGGCTCGAGGTCGATGAGGCAGCGGAGCGCGCCGCAGGTGTCGTGATAGCGCCCCGACACTTCGCCGAGCCCCTCGCGGTGCATCGCAGCCGGGTCGCTCGGCCGACCGTTACGGCCCACGAACTCTCCACGGCTCGCCGTCCAGTCAGCCAACGGCCGATCGGTCGCGAGGAAGCCGCAGCGGCCGGGGAAGTCGAGGTTGAAGTGGTTGTGCGCGGTGAGGATGTCGGTCTCGGCATCGAACCACGTCACCGCGAGCTGCTGTGCGCGCGAACGCGAGTCGCCGAGCACCCACTCAACGAACTGCGTCGCCGAGAGCTGCCGCGCACGGTCGCCGGTGTTGGTCAGGCGCAGCCGGCAGACGCGCACCGGGTCCTCGGCGGGCACGAACCAGTCGAGCTCGTGGGCGATGCCGTGCGTCTCATGCTCGAAGCGCACGCGACCTTTGCCGTGACGCACCACGTAGGGCTCGGGGGTTCTGACGGGAAGTGGGGTGGGACTCCAGAACTCGCCGGTCTCCTCATCGCGGATGTAGATCGCCTCGCCCGAACCGTCGCTCACCGGATCGTTGTTCCACGTGGTGATGCGGTTCTCGTGGCTGTTGAGAGCCCACGTGCAGCCCACGCCGGCCTCGCTCACCATGCAGCCGAACCCAGGGGAGGCGAGCACGTCGATCCACGGAGCCGGCGTCACGTCGTCGCCTTCGAGCACGATCACGTAGTCGCCGGTCGCGGGGTCGAAGCCGCCGATGCCATTGTCGAAGTCGAGCGCGGGCCGCGCGAAGTCGGTTGCCGACGTGGCGTCGGCCACGCCATCCTTGCCGCTACGCGGGACCGAGCGCAGCGCGCCAGGGGCTGGCCGCGCAGTTCCGCGGCGGTTGAGCTGCAGCTCGATGGAGCCGCCTTCGCCTTCGAGTGTCGCGCGCGCCACCGATGCGAGCAGGTTCGCGACGTCCGGGTGCATCTGGTCGATGCGCCGCAGGTAGACGCCGCCGGGCTTGTCGAGAAGCTGCAGCGCATGGCCGGTGCGCACGAGCACGCGCAGCCGGTCGTCGAGTTCGTCCGAGTAGCCGGTGGGCCGGGTGTTGAGCACCACGAGGTCGGCGACGAGTCCCTTGTGCCGCCAGTACTGGTGGGCGAGGATCGCCTGTCGCACGAGGGGAGCGTGCTCGATCTCTTCCACGCGTACGAGGAGGATCGGCAGGTCTCCACTGATGCCGATCGACCACAGTCCCGACATCTGCAGCCCGTTCTCGACCGGTGTCTTGATCTTGAGCGGCGAATACGGGTCGGTGAGCAGAAGTCGCGAGCCGAGGCGCTCGAGCGTGACCGCCTCTTGCGGGCTGATGCCGAGATCGCGCAGTTCGAGTTGGGCGGCCGTCCACGCGAGGTCGATGGCTCGCTGAGCGCCACGCGGATCGGCGTACTTCTCGGTGAGGCGCAGCGCGATCTCACGCGAGTCCGCGACCCCCGTCGCGAAGGTCAGCCGCACGCTCTCGCCGGCTGGAACGGTGACCGGGCGGCGCAGCGCGCAGCACGGGTCGAGCACCGAGCCGCTGCCGCACGAAAGGTCGCCTCCGCGCGTGACTGCAACCGGTGAATCGGCGCCGTGGAGGCGGCCGAGGAATGCGGCGCGGTCGGTCTCGTAGGTGACGGTGCACTCCGAGCCCTGCTCGCAGGCGAGCACGTGAAGGCCCCAGAACCGCTGCTCGTGGGCGCTGCGTGGGCGACGGGTGAAGAGCACGGCGTTGGTCTCGGGCAGCCAGTCGGTCTCCACAAAGAGGTTGCTGAACGACTTGTGCGCCTGGTCGGACCCTTGCAGCGCAAGCGCGATCTCGAAGTAGCTGGTGACTTCCAGCGTGCGCTCGGAGAGGCCGTGATTGGTGATCGTCAGTCGTCGGACCTCGACGTCGTCCTCGGGAGAGACCGACACTTCGACGTGCGTCTCCAGGTCGCCGTCGTGGCGGCTGAACTCGGCCTTGTCGGGCGAGAACACGCAGCTGTAGCGCTTTGGCCGTGTGGGGTGCGGGTTGTGCGGTGCCGAGAAGACCTCGCCGCTCTCGACGTCGCGTACGTAGAAGAAGGTGCCCCAGCAGTCGCGAGTGACGTCTTCACGGTAGCGGGTGACGGCGACGCCGTTCCAGCGCGAGTAGCCGCCACCGCCGTTGGTGACCATGACCGAGTAGCGGCCGTTGGAAAGGAAGTGCGTCGCGGGCACCATCGTGTCGGCGGTCGTGTACGTGCGCGCTACCGGAGGCGGCAGGTCTCGGACCGAGCGCAGGTTCTCGACCTCCTCGGCATGCGGGGTGACGAGCTCGATGTGGCGCGGCACGCGCTCCTGCAGCAGCAGCTCGGCCGAGCCGACCACGGGATCCTCGTGGAAGCGGTCGCGCATCCTGCCGCCGCACAGCGCGTTGCCCAGCGCGAGGAACGCCATGCCCTGATGGTGCGCGAAGTAGCTCGCGACCACCGCGCGGCGCTGACCGGCGGGAACGCGGCCCGGCGTGTAGTCGAGCGCCTCGTAGTAGCCGAATCGGCCCTCGGCGCCCTCCGAGGAGAACGCGCTCAAGTTCGCGATGACGCTCGAAGGATCGATGGGCAGCGCGATGATCGACGCGTACGGTGCGACGACGACGTCATCTGAAAGGCCTCGCTTCAGGCCAAGTCCGGGCACGCCGAACGCCTGGTACTGGTAGGTGAGCTCGGCGTCCTTGGCGTTGAACGCCGACTCGCTGACCCCCCACGGCACGCCACGCGCGTCACCGTACGCGATCTGCGCGGCGACAACGGTGTCGTAGGTCTCGGATAGCAGCGTCTGCGGCCAATCGCGCATCACGAGCAACGGCATCAGGTATTCGAACATCGATGCGCTCCATGAGACGAGCGCGCGACCTCCGCGCACCTTCGTGAGCGACCTGCCGAGACGGAACCAGTGCTCCTGACTCACGTCGCCCTTCGCGATCGCGAGGAAGCTCGCGAGTCGGCATTCGCTCGCAAGCAGGTCGTAGTAGCTTGCATCGAGGCGGCCTTCGTTGAGGTTGAAGCCGATCGAGAACAGCTGCCGATGCGGGTCGTAGAGCATCCCGAAGTCCGTGTGTTCCCACATCTCGCGCGCGATCTCCGTCGACAGCCGCATCCGCGCGAGCAGCTCGCCGGCGACTGGCCGGGCCTCGCGAATCCCTGCCGCGACGCTCGCGGCCCACTCGGCCACATCGGGCGCTGGCGCGCCGGCAGCTACATCGAGGGCCGCAAGCGCGCCGTCGAGTCCCTCGGCGAGCCCGGCCAGGCTGGGCACTCGCGCCGCAAGCGGCTCGAGCGCCGGCTCGCTGCGCAGCGACTCCGGTGCGCTCGCGAGGAGCGGCGCCCACGGCGCGTACGCGCCGAGCAGTGTGCGCGGGGCGCGCACTGCGTCGAGCGCATCGCCGACGGACGCGGCGAGGCGCTCGACAGGCGTCGCGGGGACGTGCGGCTCGCCGTCGGCGAGCAGTGGCGGCTGTATCGGGCCAAGCGCTGCGGCGACGCCGTCGGCGAGAGAGCCGAGACGCTCGAGGAGCGCCCACCACTCGGAGAGGTCGCCGGGTGGCTCGGCGACGTCGAGTGTGCGCAACAGAGAGTCGAGCGCCTCGCGCAGGCGGTGCGCATCGAGAGTGGAGGGCAGCTCGGCCTGCTCGGCGACGAGGTCCTCAAGCGCGAGCAGCACCGCATCGCGCGCGCCGTCGATGACCTGCGGCCCGAGCAACGGAGCCTCTGTGGCCTCGAGCAACGCCACGCGAAGCACGAGAAGATGCCCCGCGAGGTTGCCGGAGTCGACCGTGCTGATGTAGGTCGGGCGAAGGGGCGCGAGGGTCTCGATGTCGTACCAGTTATAGAAGTGCCCGCGATAGCGCTCGAGTCCGGCCATCGCCGCGAGCGTGGATGCAACGCGCGACTCAAGCTCGGCGATTGTCACGTATCCCAGGTCGTGGGCGTTGACGAAGGAGAGCAGCTGCAGGCCGATGTTCGTCGGCGAGGTGCGCCAGGCGACCACGCCGCCCGGGTCCTCCTGATAGTTGTCGGGCGCGAGCGAGTGACCGCGATCGACGACGAAGGTGTCGAAGAACCGCCACGTCTTGCGGGCGATGCGCCGCAGTGCCCCACGGCCACCATCGGGAAGCGCCTCCGGGGACGCGTCGATCTCGGGCTGAGAAAGCCACCAGGTCAGCAGCGGACCGCCAAGCCATGCGGCGAGGAACGGGATTGCAAGCCCCGCCCGCTCCCACGCGATCAGCACTGCGTGGCCCTTGTCCGCGACGGCCAACATCGGTGCGGCCACACCGCTGGCGAGGACGAGCGCCGCTGCAGCGTTGGCGGGTCCCATCGCTCGGAAGAACGCCGACTTCGTGCGCCCGGCGCGCTTCTCGGCATCGGCCGCCGTCTCCCACTCGAGCAACAACTTGTGGCTCACGCCCATGCGCCAGAGCGCGCGCACGATCGCGTCGAGCATGAGCCATGCCTGGTACGGAAGTGCGGCGACGGTCAGCACTGCGCGCCACGTGTCGGTCGCGAAGTCGCGCAGCACCGAGGGAGCCGTCGTCACGAACCCGACCGACTTGGGCCGGAAGATCATCGAGTCGGCCAGCGAGAAGTACGCGGGGAACAGCAGCACCGCCGCGACGATGAGCGGCCACGAGAGACTCGCCTCGGGCAGCAGCCACCAGCCAGCGACCGCGAGCACGAGCATTGCCGGCGCGAACAGTGAGCGGCGCAGGTTGTCGGTGATCTTCCAGCGGTGCAGCCGGGTCAGCGGGTTGTGGACCCGTGCACCGTGCGCATCCTTCACCTTGCCGAGCAACCACGGAATCGTCTGCCAGTCGCCGCGCACCCAACGATGCAGTCGCGAGGCGGCTGCGAGGTAGTTCGCGGGGTAGTCGTCGAGTACCTCGATGTCGCTCGCGAGCGCGGTGCGCAGGAACGAGCCCTCGACGAGGTCGTGGGAGAGCAGCGAGTTCTCCTCGAACCTGCCCTCAAGCACACCCTCGAACACGTCGACCTCGAAGATGCCCTTGCCGGTGAACGAGCCCTCGCCAAACACGTCCTGATACGTGTCGGAGACGGCACCCGCGTACGGGTCGATGCCGGTCGGGCCGCTGTAGAGCGTTGCGAAGCGGCTGCGGTGAGCGCCCTCGAGCGTCATCCCCACGCGCGGCTGCACGAGCCCGTAGCCCTCACGCACGTGTGGGTCGCCCGGGCGCCAGCGCGCGCGGTTGAGCGGGTGTGCGATCGCCGAGACAAGCCGCCTGCCGCCGTCGCGCGGCAGCACCGTGTCGGCGTCGAGCGTCAATACGAACGCGCACGAGCGCCGGAATGCGGCGTCGCCGAGGCGCACCGAGAACGAGACGTCCGGTCGGCCGCGCAGGTCGCGCACGAGTTCGAGCAGGGCCCCGCGCTTTCGCTCCCAGCCCATCCAGCTACCCTCGGATGCGTTGTAGCGCCGCGCGCGCACGAGCAGGTGGAACGGGCGGACGCCGTGCTCGGCGGCGTAGCGCTCATTGAGCGCCTCGATCTCGCTGCGAGCGGCGTCAAGTATCTCGGCATCGTCGTCGCGAACCTCTTCGGAGTGCGCCCGCACGTCGCCGAGCAGCGCGAATCCAAGGTTCTCGTCGCGATTCGACAGGTACGTGATCTCAAGATGCCCGATGACCTCGCGCGTCGAGCCGACCGAGGACAACAACGCGGGCACCACCACGAGCGTGCGATGCGACTCGTCGACCGGCTTACGGAAGTCCAACTTCGCCAGACGCTTCGGGGGGAACACCAACGACGCGAGCCGATTGACCACGACGAGCGCGATCTCGACCGACGGCACCACCCCGAGCACGGCAAGCACCACCACCTGCCACGTCGCCGCACCCTCACTTCGGGCGTAGAGCGTCAGCATCCCGAGCAGCACGCCCGTGAGGACGATGATGTTGCCCCAATAGAAGAGGCCGTGTTGCCGCACCAGGGCATTGCGGTAGAACCGCTCGCGCTTGCGAGGGCGATAGCCAACCTGGGATTCAAGCTCAAGGCGACCGTCGTCTACGAGCCACCAGCCCACGTGACCGCGCAGCCCGTCAGACGCGTCGACGGCAAGCGCGGCGCGGGAAAGCTCCATGAGGGCCTCGGTGACGCCCAGCTCGGTGTATTCGGAGCGACGAGCGATCTCCTCGACGGCGTGTCGATACCGGTCGCGACTTTCGAAGTCCATCGCCGAGTACGTGCGAGCCGGATCGTGCCGCAGCGCGGCCTCGACCAGCGACACGCTCTCGAAGAACTCGCGCCAGTCGAGCGCATCCAGTAGCCGGATGCTGGTGATGGAGTTCGCGATCGACACCTGGTTCGCGGCCTGCTCTTGCTGCGCGAGCGCCGACGCGGCTTCCAGCACGATCCCCTCGGCAAGGAGCCGTCTCTCGAGCCATGCGTTGATGGCGTCGCCCCCGTGTTCGAGGTCGCCGAGGCGCTGTGAGAGCCGCACGAAGAACGGCGCCGCCACCTTCCGAGTCGCGGCGTCGAGCTGTCCGAGCAGTGCGCCCAGCTCATCCGGAGCGTCCTGCCCGGTGAGCACGAGACGCTCGGCCCACTCATCGGCAGCGATCTCGGCACGCTGCGACGCAACGACTGCGCGCGAAAGCCGAGAGAGGTTCTCGACGAGTGCGATTCGCAGCATGATCGGTACCGCCCACACTTCGCCGATGGTCAGCGGCGCGACCTCTTGGTAGCCATGGACGAAACCGGTGAGAAACTCCTCGTCGAGGCGGGAGTCGGTATGCGCTACTAGTGAGAGGACCGCCTCGTAGATGCGCGGGAAGTCGGCGAACCGTCCGCCGACAAGACGGGGGAGTTCCAGGCCGTAGTGCGACGGCAGGTCCGCGCGAACCAGCAGAACCTGCTCTTCGATGAGGTAGTAGTTGTCGAGCAGCCACTCGCCGGCCGGGGGGGTGGCGCCCCGATCGCGTGCGGCGAGGGACAGTTCCCGATTGTCGGCTGAAAGGGATGAAGCCGCGCTTTCGGCCAGAGTGATGAGTGGCGTGGCCTTGATGCGCCCGGCCGTGGTCGAGTCCTGCTCGGTGGCGAGGGCCCGAGCCTCACCCATCAGCCGCTCGGCCGAGAGCAGTTCCGCGCGCAGCGGCGCGTTGTCGTTGGTCACGCGATTGGCCGATGTGACGCTGGTGTCGGGCATGTGAGCTTCCTGCGGTGCTCGGAAAACACCGTCTTGGTCGGTGGTTTGCTCAGTGGTAGTGAGGATGGGCTGCTCTGATTATCCCCGACCTGCGACTTGAGCGTCGGAGGTTGCGGTCAGGATACCCCGTGGGGTATAGTATTGCGTGTTGGCCACCCTGGAGGTGTTACGGGTTGAAGAAGTCTGTTGTGTGGATAATCGTCGCTGCCGTGGTCGTGGGGATCGGGTTCCTCGCGTTTAAGCCTGCGAGCGGCGGCGGTGTGAAGAACGTCGACTCCGCGGGCGTGACTGCCGCGGTCGACAAGGGCGCTCAGGTCATCGATGTGCGCTCGGCGGGCGAGTATCAGCTCGGTCACATCCCCGGAGCGGTGAACGTCCCGGTCGAGACGGTGCAGACCGCAGCCGCGAGCTGGGACAAGAACGCTACCTACGTCGTGTACTGCGCGACGGGTGCGAGGTCCACGGATGCCGTGAATACGATGACATCGATGGGCTTTGGCAACATCCTCCACTTCGCGGAGGGCATTCAGGCCTACACCGGTGAGCTCACGACCGGTGGAGAGAGCTCGAGTCAGACGATCGAGACCGCTGGCAAGCCCGTGTTCATCGAGTTCTACACCAACTCTTGACCCACCTGCGCAGAGATGAAGCCCCTGGTCGAGGGGCTAGAGAAGCAGTACAGCGATAAGGTGGAGTTCCGGAGGCTCAACGTCGAGACCGATCAGGCCGCGATCGAACTTGCGAACAAGATGGGCGTGCAGTACGTCCCCACCTTCGTGTTCGCGAACTCCAACGGCATCGTGTCGAAGAACATCGTCGGTGCGATGACTCAGGAGAACATGAAGACCTCGATCGAGGCACTGAACTAGACGCTTATCGGGAAGTCCATAGCGTTCATCGCCGAATGAATACCGAACGGCTCCCATGCGGAGCCGTTCGTCGTTTCGACGGTCAATAGGGGTGTGAGTCGTAACGAGCGGGCGTATATTCCTAGGAGAGGACGCTTTGCTCGGCGTCCGCACCCGTCCGGTCAGGAGGTCAAACTGCAGACGGAAAGCACCACAGAGCAGTACGACCGGGATGGCAGATGAAGGTTCCGGGGAAGCGACCGTAGAGATCGGACGCGAAGCGGGATCAGGCATAAGCCGTTGATTCGCCGGGGATGAGGCCGAAGAGCACGTAGGATCGGCCAAGAGGTCCCCGAGAGTAGCCCACACAGGGGCGCTTCAGGCGGTGCGAAGGCCATCCCGGTCAAGACGTTTCCCGGCTAGGCTGCAGATACGAGCCTCACCGGTACACGAGGAGCGGGCCCCTGGAAGGGACCCGCTCCTTTGCGTTGTGCCTATGGTGAGGCGTGAGGGCTAGAGTGCCTCCGGTCCGCTCTCACCGGTACGAACTCGGTAGACCTCTTCGACCGTCGAGACGAAGATCTTGCCGTCTCCGATACGGTCGGTCTTCGCGGCCTTGGAGATCGCCGCCACCAGGTCGGTGACCTCGTGGTCGTTGACGACCGCGACGAGCGAGACCTTGGGGAGCAGGTCGATCACGTACTCGGCGCCACGCCAGTGCTGCGAGATGCCGCCCTGCGTTCCGTGGCCCTTCACCTCCGTGATCGTCAGACCCTTGTGGCCGAGAGCAACGACCGCTTCCTTCACGGCATCGAGCTTCTCCGGGCGAACGATAGCTTCGACACGCTTCATTACGACTCACCTCCGACGCCATCAGTCACGGGGCTGGTGCTCACGAAGTCCGGGTAGGCCAGCACGCCCATCTCGGTCGCGTCCAGACCGGAGATCTCATCGGCCTCGGAGGAGCGCAGACCCATGACGGCCTTCTGGACCTTGAAGAACAGGTAGAACAGGCCGAATGCCCACGATGCGGCGACGACCACTGCGATGAGCTGGGCGAAGAGCTGGCCCGGGTCACCGTAGAACAGGCCGGTCACGTTCTCGGCCACGCCGTTGAAGCCGGCGCCGTAGCTGCCATCGGCGAACAGACCGAGGGCGATCATGCCCCACGCGCCGTTGACGCCGTGGACCGAAGACGCACCCACCGGGTCATCGATCTTGAGCTTGCGCTCGATGAAGATGACGGAGTAGACGACCAAGATACCGGCGATACCACCGATGACGACCGACGCCCACGGACCGACGAACGCACAGGGAGCGGTGATGGCGACGAGGCCGGCGAGCGAACCGTTGATAGCCATCGACGGGTCGGGCTTGCCCCACATCTTCCACACCAGGAACATCGCGGTCATCATGCCTGCGGCGCCTGCAAGCAGCGTGTTGGCGATGATGACGGAGAAGCGCATGTCACCGGCGGCCAGGGTGGACATGCCGTTGAAGCCGAACCAACCGAAGAACAGGATGATGGTACCGAGGACTGCCATCGGGATGTGGTGACCCGGGATGGCGACGGGGGTGCCGTCCTTCTTGAACTTGCCGATACGAGGGCCGATGACGATCGCGCCTGCGAGGGCGGAGAAGCCACCGATCATGTGCACGACGGATGAGCCGGCGAAGTCGAGCGCGCCGTGGCCGAGGCCGAGGTTGTTGCCGAGCTGCGACAGCCAGCCGCCGCCCCACACCCACATGCCGTAGACCGGGTAGACCACAACGGCCATGAAGACGCCCATCGGGATGAACGCGGAGAACTTCCAGCGCTCGGCCATCGCGCCGGTGACGATCGTGGCGGCCGTGTCCATGAAGACGAGCTGGAAGAGGAAGAACGCGAAGATGCCGACGTCGAGCGTGCCGTCACCCAGCGAGCCGAGGAAGAAGCCCTTGTAGGCGAACAGGCCCCAACCGGGCGCCGCGGCGACTACCTTGTCGAGCGGCTCGACGCCGCCGAGAAGAGCGATGGAGCCGAAGCCCCCGAACTGGATTGCGAATCCTGCGGCCCAGTACGCAAGGGCACCGATGCCGAAGACGATGAAGTTCGTCATGGCCACATGCGCCGCGTTCTTGGAGCGACAGAAGCCGGTCTCAACGAGCATGAAGCCCGCCTGCATGAAGAAGATCAAGAACACACCGACCATAACGAAGAACATGTTGGTGCTGATGGTCAGGTGGCCGAGACTCGCACCGACTTCTTCGAGTGTCGGGGCGCCGGGAGTGGCAGCGGTGATCGCGTTGATGTCACCGGTGGCAGCACCGGTGGGGTCGCCCGCGAGAGCCAGGCCAGTCAGAAGTACGAATGCGACGATCGAAAGAAGCACCGTACGCACGGCAGCTCGCCTGAAAATGTCAGGCATTCTCCCTTTTACTGCGGAAGGGTCGAAGAGACGCGTCATAAGCGACTTCAACGCCCACACCTCCTTAGGTGGCGACGATCCGCGGGTTGCGGAACGCCTCGGGGGGTACAAGCGCCGTACGTCGTTGGACGGCGACCTCGGAGTTGCGCTTCTCCGAGCAGACCGATTGCGGTCGTGGAGCAACCCTACGGTGTCCATATTTCGGGGGAGTTTCCGTACGAACAACGAGCCGTGAAACATGCGTTTCGCGATTTCGACACGCCGAAAGCTGCCGGTACGCGTTACGAAACAGACGGGAAACCCGGCGGGACTAGCCTTACGCGTACGCGAACTACTCGGAGGCAGTCATGGAAACCGAAACCTCACGCGTCCTTATAAGCCTGTTGATCGTCTTCGGCGCCGGAAAGCTCATGGGCGAGGTGTTCGAGCGACTCCGTCAGCCGGCGGTCATCGGCGAACTGCTTGCGGGCATCATCATCGGACCCGGGCTGCTCGGATGGGTGGAGCCGGGAGCGGTTCTGTCGACCGTCGCGACGATGGGCGTGATCGTGCTCATGTTCGTCGTGGGGCTCGAGACGCGGCCCAGCGAGCTGTTCAAGGTGGGTGGGCGCGCACTCGTGGTGGGCAGCGTCGGGATCGTACTGCCACTCGCGTGCGGGTACTGGTTCGGAATGACGATGGGCAACGGACGGCCCGAGGCGTTGTTCATCGGCACCGCGCTCGTCGCGACCTCCGTGGGTATCACCGCGCGCGTGCTCGCGGACCGTGGGTTCCTCAGCGCGACTGAATCGCGCATCATCCTGGCCGCCGCCGTCATCGACGACGTGCTCGGAATGCTCGTGCTGTCGCTCGTGGTGGGGTCGAGTCGCGGCGGTGTGGACATCGCGCACATGGCGGTGCTCATCGGTCAGGTCGTGGTGTTCGTCGGCTTCGAGCTGCTCATCGCGCCCAAACTGGTCTCGCGTCACGCGCACTGGCTCGACAAGCTCAAGATCCCCAATGCCGGGTTCGTGGTGGCTCTCATCGTGATGCTGGGAATGGCGGCACTTTCCGAGGCGATCGGGCTGGCCGGCATCGTGGGTGCGTTCTTTGCAGGCATGATGTTCGCCGAGACCGAAGACCGCTGGGAACTCACCAGACAGACTCGGCCACTGTACGAGTGGCTCGTGCCGTACTTCTTCGTCGTGACGGGCATGCAGGTGCAGCCGTCTCTGTTCGCAGACTCAAAGGTGCTCGTGCCCGGTCTGGTGCTCGTTGCCATCGCGCTGGCGACCAAGGTCATCGGTTGCGGGCTCGGGGCGGCAGGAATGGGCTATCGCAAGATGCTTGCGATCGGCATCGGCATGGTTCCGCGTGGTGAGGTCGGGCTGATCGTGGCATCGACCGGCCTGGCGATGGGCGTCATCGGTTCGACGAGCTACGCGATGATCATCATGGTGGTCGTGGCATCCACCGTTGCCGTGCCGCCGCTGCTCGCAGTCGTGTTCCCATGGGCGATGACCGAGCCAATCGACCCCGTGGCCGAGCTCCTCGCCGAGGCGCCCGTGCTCGCGCTCGTGAACGAGGAGTAGCGGACAGAGCAAGCGGTGATATACTCTCCCGCGCACGGGGACGTAGCTCAGCTGGGAGAGCATCGGCTTTGCAAGCCGAGGGTCGAGGGTTCGAGCCCCTTCGTCTCCACCAAAGAATATGCAGGTCAGGGAGTGTGTTTGCTCCCTGGCCTGTTTGTCTCTCAGGCAGCTGACTGCGCCTCTTCTTCAGTATTTCTGTAGTCCGGCGCAGACTCGAGGGCAATGAACTGGCCGACAGGATGGCGGTTGGCGGGTTCCGAACCCAGCCACTTCTCCACATCGGCCACCGCCTCTTGCTGCTCGTCGCCGTAGATTCCTACGTAATACGTGAGGCTCGTTCGGGCGTTGCTGTGGCCCATGGTCGCTTGCAGATAGGCTGCGCTCCGCCCGTGCCTAGCCGTCATCGACCCGTACGTACGTCTCAGGTCGTGCATCGTGATGTGGCGCCCGATACCAGATGCCTCGACGGCTGGCGCCCACACCCTGCGAACGAAGTTGCTAGCCATGATCGGCGTGCCGGATTCAGTAGGGAACAGCAGGTCGAGCTCGTTGGCGGGACGGTGCTCGAGGTGTCGACGCAACGCCTCCACCACGCTGGGCGCAAGCGGTATGACCCTTACGGCGTTCTCGGTCTTCGGCTCCACTAGGCGACCGTTCACTAGCTGATGGGTCACGCGGAGCTCGCCACGCTCAAGGTCGATGCTGTCAGTCGTGAGGCCGAAGGCCTCTGAACGACGGAGCCCTGCCGTTGCCATGATCAGGGCCATGGGTCTGTAGAGCTCGGGAAATACGTCGAGCAGACTGCGAAGCTCCGCCGGCGTCAGTGGCTGGATGCGCTTGCGTGGCAGCTTGGGCAGGTTCTTGATCCCGCTGGCAGTCGGCGAAGCATCGATGTATCCGAACTCGATGGCGAAGTTGAACACCTGGGTTAGCCTCGTCGCGAACTTGCGGACGGTATGCACCCCTAGAGGTTGTTTGCACAGCCAAGACACGTACAAGGCGACATCACGGCGTTCAACCGAGTCCACCGGTACATTCTTGAAGTAGTGGCGCATACGCTTCGCGGCCGCCTCGTAGTCGTTGATGGTATTGGGCCTCAGGTTCGACACGTGCACGGACATCCACTCGTCTACAAGGTCGGAGAAGCCGATCACTCTTCGCCGAACGAGTGGCCGTCCGAGACGAATACGCTCCTCCTCCTGTCGGATGGCCTCATTCGCAGCGGCCTTGGTGGCAAAGGTTCCGAGGTAGCGATTCCGGCCCGCGTTCTTGTCGTAGCGGTAGGCCTGCCAACGCACACTAGGCTTGCCTCCCGATCGCTTGCTGTCGAGCTCGTACTTGTATACAGGCATGGCGATGCCGCCCTTTCTCTAGTTGTTGTGCATGTCGTCGTGGAGCTGGGAGCTCGAGCGACGCGAAAGCCATCCGGTGATTGCCCGGCGGGAAAAGCGACGGGAACGGCCAACCATGATGGTCGGCAGCACTCCCGAGCGGGAGTTGCGATACACCCATGCCTCCGACTTGCGGAGGAAGCGGGCCAACTCGGCAACGGTCATGAGCGGATCCTGCGTGATGTTCATGTTCTCAGGCATAGCGAAGCCATCCTCACCGGAGCGATTGCCCCGAGAAGTTGCGCCGTTGTGGCGCTCAACTAAGGGGATGGCCTCCCAGCCGGATGATGCAGAAATGGCTCGTGTGAGTCGGGTGGTGCGTTAGGGGGAGGACCTACGGCTTTGGGTAGCGCTCGGGACCTGCGGTGTCCCGCCAACTTGGACCAGGTTGCTCTGTGTTCATCCTCTCGGGTCCTGTCGAAGATCCCGGCCACGAGAACCGGGCTGTCAGCTGGATCGTCATGGTTTACGCGGCATCCTCATCGGCTGCCCGCTTCGGCATCTCGTCCCAGATCACGCCATCGAGCTCACGACCGAGCTTCCTGGGCCGAAACCCGGCGAACTGTTTCAGGAAGAAGCTCACGCCCTCGCCCACACAGCGGTCGCGGAGGTCACGAGTCCAGTCTGGGTCCATCGGACGCCAGCCCTTGCCGGACTCACCGCCGACGATGACCTGGTCGATGCCTGTCAGGTCGAGGTCGGTCAGCGGACCGAGAAGCGGCTCTGCGCTGATGAACCGGACCGCTGCCGGCACCTGCCGGAGATCATCCACACGGTGCACGTAGTCGTTATTCTCGACCGTGACGCCCACCCAGATGTTCGGTGCGAAGGTGAGCTCTGGCGCCAACGACGCTAGCCGACCCGAGCGCCTGGTGAGCACCTGATACGTGTGCTGTGGTGTCTCCGCCATGACGGCGAACACGGATTTGATGAACTCGTCCGGCACGTCGTCGTGGAAGAGGTCAGCCATGCTGCAGACGAACACCAGACGGCGCTTGATCCACCCCCTAGGCTCATCAAGGCACTCGGGGTGAGTGGTGACCTGAAAGCCGTTCGCGTACTTGTCCTGGCCCATGGCCCGAAGACGTACTGCCAGACGCTCCGCATAGCAGTTCTTGCAGCCGGCGCTGGTCTTGGTGCAACCGGTCACTGGGTTCCACGTGGACTCGGTCCACGCGATCTTGCTCTTGCTCATACGGGCTATCCTTCCTCGGCGGATTTCACCCGCCTTCTCGACGATCGGTCGTTCTAGACCTGACCAAATACTGGCACGGAGCCGGCCTCGGGATTCGCTGCGGACAGCCCGGCGGCGGGCGTTTCCCGACGAACGCGAGGTCGCCTGCAGGGTCGTCGGTGGAAGTCGACCGTGCCGTGCATCCAGTCGAGCTCCTCCTACGCGAGAGACAGCACGTGGCTGATCGAGCGCTCGCATCGGAGGACGCTCGGTACTTCGCGAGTTGTGCACTTTTTCAGATCGAAGCCGTACTACTTAGGTAGAGCCCGGAACCCCGGACTTGATGGATAGGTATGTCCAGAGGGAGATACCGGGAAGATGGAGAGGCTGAAGAAGGAAGATGAGTAACCAAGTACCTAGGGTTCGACGCTCGGAGATCAAGCGACGCCACCGGGAGATATCGCGGCTGTATCCGTATGAGTCGCAGGAGATCCCCGACAGGGTGGACGCCGACCGCTACTTCATCACCGACACGAGGATCGTGCGATTGGCCGAGGATCATCTGATGGCCCGAATGCCGGCGGCTCTTTTCTTCAGCGGTACGTATCGCAAAGCACCAAAGGGGAAGGCCGCAGCCGACGTCGTACTCGACGACTTCGAGAAGTGCATCCGAGATGCCGGATACACGGGCAACTTCTTCGCCACAGCGCACCAGAACCACGACGACGGGGGCATCCACGTCCACGCCATCTGCGACTGGGACGAGAACATAGGAGCGATCGGCAAAGCGTGGGGTTCTGCGCATGGCATCTGGAAGGGTGGCCCGGCCGATCCCGGCGCCTACTTCTATGTAGCGACGCGGGCCTCAGATCCGTCGGTGCGGACTTCGGTGCTTGACCGCACTCTGTCTGTGGCTCAGGTCGGTGCTCGTTAGGTGACGGCGCCAAGTGAAGGAGACTCCGTGACTGACACGCATCGACAGTCGATGGAAGAAGCCGACGCACGATTCGAGCTCGCAATCGAGATGGCCGACAGGACCGCTCGGCTGACCATCGAGCTGATCGCATTCCTGATCGCGTTGAACCTGCTCGTACTCGCATTGGCGGTGCTGCAGTAGAGGCGTCGGAGATGGCCTGGCCGACCGCCGACCGAAGGGAGCAGCCAATGTGCGGCACCAAGAACGCGAGCACCGAGTCCGAGCCAAGGAGCTTCCTTCTGGCGATCGCCGACGAGATCGTGGAGATGGCGTACGGTTCAGCCTCCGAACCGAGTCGCGATTCGGCGACCGACCTACGTTGTCGAAGAGCGCCGACGTGCCCGGGCTACAGCACGATGTGCCATCAAGACTCGGCCGAGGAGTAGGTCGATGGGCGCAGCCACACATCAGGACAACACCTCCCCGTGTGCGGGGACACTGAATGTATCGGAGCGAAATAGCGGATCTGGACACGAACCGGCCGGCAACTACGGCCTCAGCAGGTTCAACAGTGTCAACTACGCAACGCACCTCGAAGGGCCTATCCCATGCCCAGGGACCGGTCGCTGCCACTACCGCTACTGCGATGCCGGCTACCCTTCCACAACTGTCGGCGATCCTTGTCCTTGGGAACAGGAGTTCAGCCGCCGATTCCTGGCTCAGTTCCACGAGACGTGGGCCGCCCTCAAGATATGGCCGGACGTGGAGGACTTCGATGCACTCGCCACCGAAGCGCTCAACATCGATCTGCAGAGAACGAGGTGCATCACTCGGCTGAACCACTCGATGCTGCTGATGATGCAAGGACGCGATTCGTGGGCGAAAGCAACGCGGGAGAGCCGCCTCGCGAACCTGTATCTAGACCGCCTGAGAGGCCGTCAGAGGCGACTTGAAGACGAGTTGGTAGCAGGAGTCGACCGGATGCGGAAACGAGCAGAATATCTGTCGGGCGGGAAGCTCCGTGCCATCGAGATGTACCTGCTCGGCAAGCAGCATGCAGCCGGCGAGAGTGATGCGCCTTTCGACCCGATGAGTGATCCGTTCATCGGCGGCACCGCCTGATTGGCCTTCCTGTTCGTTGGGCGAACGGTTGCACCCCGACTGCAATCCGCTTCATGTCCGTGGGTCGTAGAAGCTGACGCCACAAAGTGGACAGGATCGCGGCCACTTTGGCCAGCCGCCACCCTCCCAATCGCCTTCGCAGTTGCTGCACCACAACCAATCCCCGGAGTCGTTCACCGCTATCGAGTGGCCCAGTGCTTCGATTGCGTGCTGCCGGCATCCTGGAAGATCACTGGCCTTCAAGTGCGGCAAGATCGCACTGAGGGAATCACGCACATGCGGATTCATCCACTTGAGCGAGCAAAGCGCCTCCAGTGAGCACGCGGCTCTTGCTGCTGCAGCCGAATCGCCCGATAGCGCAAACATGCAGAGCAGGGCTTCTCCGACAGCTCGGACATCCGTGCGGAGCTCGGGTGAATCGGCGTCGATGTCCTCAAGTGCAAGCCATGCCGTGGTGATCACGAGGTGCCAGTCGGAGAGCGTGACAGCGTCAACGCTCCAATCGCCGGTCCTTGTCGCCGACCTCGTCGCAAAGGTCAGCGATGGTTGCAGCTCATCGCAGAACAGCACATCCGAGTCCTCAGGCTCAGCGCTACTCCAGGCCTCGAGCGCCTGGCCTATACGTTGGTCGCGATCGGCAACGCTTGATGCCAATGCCTTCGCGGCTTCGGCTGCACGGACTCTTGTGCGCTCAAAGTCGATTTCGTTGTGCGGGAACGGGGAGCCTTGTCTAAGCCAGGCGGTGAAGCGGTCATGATTCGCCGTGGCCCATGCCTCCGAGAACTGGACAACCCAGAACCTCTGTTTCGTCTCTCGAAATCTCAGACCGGAGTCCAGGAAACTGCCGCCTTCGTCCACGACGCAGCGGGCGGCTTGATTTGCTGGGCTGATGTCGCAGACGAGGGCGACGTCGCCACCGTGTCGCTCACGCAACTGGAACCATCCCAACCGACTCTCATGCATCGGACGCCACCAGTTCAAGCAGGCATCTAGTGCCTCCGTAAGCGAAGAATAGGCGCCCATCCACTCGCCGCCCACACGCACTCTGCGCTCGGGCTGGCCACACTCAGCGTCAATCCAGTAGAGATCCATAGTCGCTCCTGTCGCAAGAGCTGAAAGGGATGAGGAGCGACCCGCCCTAAAGCGACCCGCTCCCGGTGATTACTCGAAAGCCGCCGCCGATACAGAAGACCGCCGGCAGCAGGCTGATTGGCGATAGCGGGATCGTGAACAGCAAGAAGATCCCGAAGCCGATGAACAGGGTCCCGAGAAGAACTTTCACGTTGCTTCCCCTCGTCGCAACGATGTTGCAGATGCCACATCTCACCAGCACGAACGCGAAATGATGTTGCATCAGTATATGTTGCCTGTGTACCACGTTGCCTGTGAACCGTAGACCCCTGAACCGAGTGCCTCAATGCTCGCTCCATGCGAGAACAGAAGGCAGAGCTCATGGACTTCGGTAAACGGCTCAGGGAGCTGCGGGACGAGCGTTCCCTGACTCAGGAGAAGCTCGCCCACCTCGCCGGTCTGGAGCGCACCTACATCTCGCAAGCGGAGCAAGGTCGCAGAAACACGACGATCCTCACGCTGCAGAAGTTGGCAACTGCTCTCGAGGTCGACATCACCGAACTGCTGATGCCGCCGACCGGAGAAGTGGATCAGGACTGACCCCACAGCTCCCTGTCCGGCCGTCCTTCTACTCGTTCTCGAGCGCCCTACTTGCAGCAACCTGGATCGAGCGGGACACATCCGCAGTCACGTCAGCCACGCGAGCAGTACACCTGCTGACAAACACCAGACTCTTGAGACCGAGTCGACGTGCGTCGTGAACGATCTCCTGCACATCGACCTGGGCGACGACCTCTCTGGCACGACCGATGGTGACGGCCTTGGCGTCTGCGACACGGATGCTGGCGGCCTCCCCGAACCGGGCCAACTCATACGCCCTACGAAGCGTCGGGTCAGAGAGCACTGCGAATGCGGCGTGCAGATCTGACGTACGGCGCCGACGAGCCTTGCGGGCAGCGAGCTGCTCCTCGAACGCAGCTTCGATCTCAACCCGCTTCGCACCTGGCTCGAGACCAAGCGTCTTGAAGTGATCGGTCATCAGGACCGACCTCCTTTCCTCTGTTCCGGCATCCCTGCCGAAACGACAAAGACCCCGACCACCCATGTAGGCGATCGGGGTCACTGACACGAATAGAACCTGCATGGAACTAGACGACGAGCAGAAATCACCCGTCTTCGGTGAAGCGATACAAGCGGCCATGGCAGCCAAAGGCCATGAGCTCACGCTGGCGGAGAGCCAGGAGTTCGCGAAGTCGCTGTTGAGGCTCTTCGAGCTCGGAGCCCTCGTCTTCTACGACGCGGATGGCAACGAAGTGAAGCTGCCTGGCGACTCAGCTACATGAGTCCCAGATCTCTGAGCGACGCATGCTCATCACCCCCAATGACGACGTGATCCAAGACCTCGATGCCGAGCACGTCTCCGGCCTTGACTAGCCTGCGGGTGAGTTGGATGTCGGCACCGCTCGGAGTCGGATCTCCGCTGGGGTGCTGGTGGCACACCACCACGGACGCGGCCGAAGCCATGACGGCCTCCTTGAACAGTTCGCGTGGATGCACGATCGATGCATTCAGGCTGCCGACGCTGACCTCCACGACCTTGAGGACACGGTTCTTTGTGTCCAAGCAGGCGCACCAGAAGATCTCTCTGTCGAGTCCGATCACGAGCGGCTTGATGAGGGCGACGACATCTTCGGGGGTCGAGATAACATCGGCCTTCCGAGCGGCACGAGCGGCAAGCGTCCTGCGACCGAGCTCCACGGCAGCCTCGAGCTTGGCGACGCTCTTCGGTCCGATGGTGCCGTACTCACGGGCGATCTCGACCAGGGGTGCTCCGCCTATCCAGCCATCGACCGCGAGCACGGTCGCGAGACGGGTGACGGCCTCGTCGTGTGACTGCCGTCCCAGGATCGTGGCAACGAGCTCCACGTCCGAGAGCCGGTCGGTTGTTGCGTACTTCATGAGGTACCTCCAGGAATAGCGAAAGCCAGCCTCCGCATCGGGAGACCGGCCTTCTTTGGCTTGGTAGTAAGAACTGGGTAAGCCGCGAGTGCGACTCTGGTTGGCGGTGGACGCCCCACCCCTCGGGGCGCCATCACCCGGCTCTATCGGTCGTTGATCATGGCATCCACCTTCCGGACTGCGTCGGTGCCGACAGATGGGATGAAGGCGGCGTAGGTCTCGAGCAGCGTGGTCGGGGAGGACCATCTGCCGAGTGCCGTGAGGGTCTTGATGTCGGTGCCGGCCTGCAGATGGGCGATCGTCCAGCTGGATCGCAGGTCGTGGAAACGGATGTGTGGCAGCCCCGCCCGATCGAGTGCGGTGGAAAGCACCCGGTTCGGAGTGGAGTCCGAGAGCGGGGAGCCGTCTGACCTGCAGAACACGAGCTTGTGGCCGCGTGCCTGCCTACGCCTTTGCTCTATCAAAGGGAGCAAAGACTCCGGCAGCGGGACCGAAGAGACCGAAGACGTCGTCTTAGTGGACGTCACGACACCGCCACGAAGGGACTTGGTGATCCGGATGTTCATGCTGCCCGGGCTGATGTCATCGAACTCGAGGGCGAGGCACTCGGACTTGCGCAGTCCGCAGAGTGCGGGGAGTGCCAGCAACAAGCGCCAGGACGAGGGCGTGGCGTCCAGCAACAGGCGGATCTGTCCGGGATCGAGGTACTTCTTGTCGCGAGGCTCGATGTGGATGGAGCCCACGAGCCGGGCGACGTTGCGAGACAAGACCCCGTAGTCGACGGCCGTGTCGAGTATCCGGCGTAGCACGATGACGCGGTTCCGCACGGTGCGAGGGGAAGCCCCGTTGGCGATGGAAGCGGCGATCCATTCCTGGATGCGCTGAGGGGCAAGCTCCGGCAGTGGAGTGGACCCGAACTCGGGGATCAAGTGCCGGCGCACGATCGTCTCGTACTCACGAAACGCTGACGCTTTGAGCTCGACGACGGCACGCGTGGCAAGCCACTGCAGTGCGAACTCGGAGAACAGGGGCGGCTTTGCTCCTGTCGGCATGACTACCTCCTTGAAGGAGAGAAGGCACCCCGGATGGGATGCCTACGAGTGGATGGAAGATGTGAGCGTGGTGCGTGAGGGAGGTGCCCTACCTGCCGATGAGAACGCTTGACCCGACGGAGCGGACCAAGCTCGACACATCGGCGGACACGCTGGCACCAAGGAACGCAGCTCGACGGCTCGAGATCTCAATATCCATGGAGAGCCGTACTCGCTAGACGCGAACCTTGGACGCCAGCGACTCACGGGCACCAAGTACAACTACACGCACGCGGCAAGACGCTCACGTTCAGCGTCAGTGCCGACCTGCCAGATCAAGTCGTCGACGTGCATGTCGAGTGCACAGGCGAGGCTGTCCATCGACGCGAAGCCCGCACGTCCTTTGTGACCGACGACCGAGGCCCAGCCTTCCGAGAGTTCAGGCTCCATGAGCGCACCCACGTGCATGAGCGGGATGCGGCGCTGGAAGAAGAACGCGTTCCAGCGACCACGGTCGATGAAGACGGTGGTGGCACCTGACATGCGACCGGAACCGGTGACCGGGAAACTCGGCTCAGGGGCATAGCGACGGCGCAGCTCGGCCACGCCTTCGACAGCGGCAGGATCGGAGATGACAGCGGCAAGCCATGCCACCGCATCGCCTGACGGGCGCAGGTGGGTGAGCATGTCGACGAGGTCGGCGCTGGCGGTGGACTTCACTTCGGCGGGTGTCATGTCATGACTCCTTCTCGTGAACGCGAAGAGGCCCCTGGCAACGAGCACCAAGGGCCCTTCGCTATTCGGACTGAAAGTACAAGAAGAGCCGCACAGGGGATCCTGTACGGCCTCGGTGGTGCGCACCTATGGGAGATCGGCTCCCGTCGGTGGTGGTGCTAGGCGTTCAGTGCGTCGCGATGGTGACGTAGGAGTGCCCGGTCCTCGGAGATCACGAGCAGCTCGATGCGGTCGTAGCGCCACGCTTTGTCCTGCAGTTCGGCGTACTCGAGGTACGCCTCCGCGAGCTTAATGACACGACGAGTGACTGCCGGTGTGACGGCCTGGCTTCCTACCTGCTGGGCCGCCCTTCTCGTCTTCACGTCGACGACGACCAGCGTGTCAACGTCGAACGCGATGATGTCGATCACCCCGGCATCACAGTGCCAGCTACGCTCGACAACGCAGATGCCACAACGCTCCAAGTACGCGGCGGCGGCATCCTCACCTCTCGACTTCAGCGACTTCTTGGACATAGAGATCACCTCCTTCCTATATGGACTCAACGCAGACGGACGCGGCACCACCTCCTTTCCTGTCGTCAGATCTACCGACGCCAGAACGCAAAGAAGCCCGCCACCGAAGTAACGGGCCTCAAGACCACTACCCTCGAGGGGTAGGGGGCACTTATCTGACGAAACCGAAATCCATTAACACTATGACCCGCTTATAGCCGTAGACCGATTTCAGAACCCCGAACCCCATTCGAGGAGGCCGTCGCTGCGCTCCGGCACTAGACGCGACCTATCCCTCCCGAAAGTCGTAGGTCAAGCGAGCCCACCGCGACACGGTGGATCTCGGAGCACCAACCTGCAGAAGCCGCTCCGCGAGATGCTTGGGGAAGTTGCTGGCGAACTGGTCAACCGACGTGGGGCTCCAGGTAGCTGCTGTTGCGAGAAGGTCGACGGGCCCAACCACAACCTGCAGAGTAGGGGCCGTCTCCCCTGTGCCGAGGTCCACAATCGAGTCATAGTCGAAGGGTGCCTGCTGTGCAGCCAAGGCGACTACGAGTGCCTTGAGGACGCCAGCACCCATCAGACGGGATCGGAAACGCTCAGCGTCAGCCGGCGTTACCAGCTTCGCTCGAACTTCGATTGACAGTATCGGGTTGTCGCGACGGCCGTAGACCACCACGTCGCCGGGCAGGTGTCGCGACGGGTCGTTCACTAGTCCTGTGCGCACATCAGTGAACACGCACGACATGGCCGCTGCAACCACGGCCTGCGCCCGTTGACCGCCCTCGGGATTCTCCGCGAGGAACTCCTCAACCGCTGGTAGAAGTTGCGCAAGACCTCGGGCGGCCACCACATACGGGATCCGCTCTCCATCGAAGTGCTTGATGCCAGTTCGCACGAAAGCGGCCAGGGCAAGCAGCGCCTGAGGTGCGTCCAGACACTCTACGCGGCGAAGTGCGGAGAGCAAGTAGTCGAGTGCGCCCGAGTCCTTGGAGCGGTCAATCGCGTCGACCCTCGAGTAGGCGAAGAACGGCTGGTTGTTGAGCGGCTCCGGCCCCTTCGTGCGCAGATCGATGCCGACCTCTTGGGCCACTGGCACCACAACGTCCTTCGCGAGCGAACGTGCGGAGTAGCCACGAGGTCCCGCTGCCGCCTTGATCGACAGAGCATCAACAGCTGGGTTGGTGGCCTTCGCTAACAATGCCGTGAAGACGAACGGCGTGTACGTAGTTGGCATGGCGTCGGCACGAAGCGCTACTGAATGGGCCTCCCACTCAGTTGGGAGTGCGGTGTCTGACTTCGCAAGAGCCACTGCCTTCATCAGGGTCTCTCGTGCCTGAACCTTGTCGACTCTCACGCTGTCTCCCGACTAGAGTTCGCCCATCTGCTCCAATAGCGAGCGAATGACGACCTTCCCGAGCTCAAGGGGCACCGCATTCCCTATTTGCCGTTGGACCGTGCTGCGATCTTCGCCTGCATAGAAGGTAGGAGGAAAGGTCATAAGCCTTAGCAGTTCCGGCACCCGAAGTCGCCGAGCCCGCAGTTCACCTTGCCCATTCCTCACATTCTGCCAGTGGAATGGACCGACCCACGGGCCCGGTTGCGCTTGCACCGTCGTCGACGGCCTACCGGGCTCCAGCCTCAGCAAGAACGTCCAGTACCGCTTGCGCCAGCCGAACACTGGCGATCCGCCACCACGGTCTGTGTGCCACAAGTAGTTGTGGCCGGGTGGAACACTCGCCAGAAGCTCGCCGTACGCACCGTCAGCAATCTCGCCTGGCTCCGCCTTCGTGCGAAGGCCCTTGAACGCAGTGCGTGCAGTCACATAGGGTCTCAGGTTCTCATCGCTGCTGTCGTGACGTTCGCTGATACCCCCGTGAGTGGGAGTCGGGAACTCGAACGGCACGCCATCACGTCGACCAACAACGAATACCCGGCGCCGCAGCTGAGGCACACCGTAGTCAGCGGCCAGAAGAACCTTCCACTGGGGGTTGTAGCCAAGCTCGGAGAACTGCCCAAGTAGTCTCGCGAACTGGCTCGCGTGGGTACGGTAGGTTAGCCCCTGCACGTTCTCTAGCACGAACCCGGCGGGCTGAGTGTCACGCACGACACGCACGTACTCGTCGAGCAGCGAGGCGTCGGGGTCAGTACTCGTGCGCTTCTCCTCGAGCCAGAAGCCCGACTTGGAGAACGGCGTACACGGAGGGCCCCCAACGACTAGGAATGCGTCACCCTTTCTGAGGCCGGCCGCCTTCATGATGCCTGAGGACGTCATCTGTCTGATGTCGCCTTGGAGCGTTGGCACCCCCGGGAAGTTGCGCTCAAATGACGCAAGTGCAGCTTTGTCCCAGTCCGTTGCAACAACCGTCTCCAGAGGGCCGTCCGCCCCATCCTGCACGAGCGGAGCCTCAGCGCATCTATGCACGGCAAGGTCAAGGCCACCAGCGCCCGCGAACAGGCTTATGACAGGGAGTTGCGACACGCAGTATCCGTCCTCGAGTGTGCGTCGATGTTCGCACCATAGAGTAACGGAGTGACACTCACAGCGGGGCTAGATCCCGTGCTTGATGACCAGTGCCTTTCCGCCGCCGATCATCTGAACGATGGCCAGCGCCAGCCGACCAGCGTCGAACGTCACCAGCTCGTCCGCGTCCAAGAGGTCCTGCGGACGACGTATCCGATAGTCACGTGTGACGACCACACGGACCGGCTTCTCACCTGTCAGGCTCGGCACTTGAAACAGCCCCCGCTCCAGCACCTCAGAACCCTCGTGCTGCGAAGCGATCGCCTTGGTCGCTCGCTCGATAACCTCGGTACCCTCAGCCAGCGGCGACTCGCCCTCACCCTCAGTCGTGATCGAGAGCACGTGTCCCTCAACAATGAATCCGCCGGTGAGCGCAGTGTCATCACCCTTCGGGTGCCACCAGATACCACTCACTGTCCGGGTATCGGGCTCCGGGCTTCCGTCCTCATGCTGCAGGTAGTCCGCATTGGCGACCGCTACGCGAACACCGACGAGGCCCAACGGCTTCGAGAGCACGCGTGCGAGAGCCTCGGTATCCACGTCGACAGAACCGTCGACGCCGATCGAGATGATGTCGTCGAGCTGCCCCGCTTCAAGGTGAACAAGTATGCGATCCAATGGTTGACCTCCCCGTCACGCCAGGATCACATCACACGACGGCGGAGGCAACCGGATGGGCTCAGAACGGGATGTCGTCGTCGAGCCCTGAAGGAACTGATGGGTGACTCGACTCGCCAATCGACGGGGCGCCAACCAACGTATCCGGCAGGGGGTCTGCGGACTCCTGCGCCTCAAGCCCCGTCCCGACAGTACCGTCCTCGGCGTTGCCCTCGTCGATGTCCAGCACCTGACATATCAGCGGTACCTGCGAGCGGAAGGCACTCCCTACCACAATCGCGTGTCGGTCAGGGAGGTTTGGTAGTGCCTTGACCAGTTCGTCACCCAAGTAGTTCGACAGGAAGTCGGCACTGGTGTTGTCGTAGCTTCTAAACGCAATCACGGAGGAGCACTGCGTCAGGACGGTCTTGGAGACGTTGGCGGTGCGTTGAGCGATGACGACGAACCCGATCCCGTACTTCCGGCCCTGCAATGCTATTTGGGCTATCGAGTTCAGCAGGCCCTCTGCCGACCTGTCCCCTCTGGCGCCGGCGAAGTTCCACTCTGGAACCACCGTGTGAGCCTCTTCCAGGACCACGGTGACGTTCTTGCCCGCAAGCCCGTCAGTCCGTGCGATATCAAAGAGCGTCCGCAAGAACCAACGCGTGTACTCCAGACTAGTAGCAGTGTTCTCAAAGCTCGGCAGCTCCAGCAGTGCATAGGTCCCGTCGTCAGCAGTGATCCAGTCCCCTAGAGACTGCCGGAAACCCTTGTCCAGATTGGCCTCGCAGTCGCGAATGAGGTTCTGGTCTCGCTTGTTGGGGAACTCAGCCATCTGCAGCATGAGCTTCTCGATTGACGCGATGAGCTTGCCCTGGACCTCCTGGGTCACTATCGCGTTCGGCGCCGGATCGCGTAGCAGACGTCCGTACTCGCCGGTTAGATCGACGACCACGACGCGAGAGTGATCGGTCGCGAGTTCCTTCAGAAGGTAGCGTGAGGTGACGGACTTGCCGCATCCGGTGACGCCAAGGATGGCGATGTGTGTCCCCCGCAGTGCGTCACGATTGAGTGCGACGGGGTACTCAGTTCCCGGCAGGTGGCCAAGAAGAATGGACTCGTCAGGAACGCTCGTGCTGCATGAGCCATCAACGGGGGTGATGAGTGTGTTCACTGGCGGAACCCAGCCGTATCTGACAAGCCCGCATTCCGCTGTGCTCCACACGCCCAACTGGACGGCTTCTGCGATTGTCAGCGCCTGTGCGTCCTCATGCCGGACTGCGGCGTCAAAGACCTGATAGATGACCTCGGTCTGGTCGCCATCTGCGGCCACGTTCGCCGCTAGTAACGAGCCCTCCTGAAGACCAGAGAGCGACAACGTCTGCACCTTGATTGATGAAATCCTTGAGTTGTCTGACACAAGACCGACACCGCTGGCAGTAGCCGCTTCGGGCAGGACGGCGACGTCCCCATGCTCAAACGCCGGCCCGGCTGGTGCAAGGACTCCGACATCCTCAATGACAACGGCCTCCGGACCACCGATCGTCCGATAGACCTTCGCAACCGTCCCTTGGCGACGAGCCGACGCGTCGTCTCCCGGCAGAATGTAGGCGACCTTCGATCCAGCAACTAGATCCGAGTACTTACCGACCGTCACGCGGAGCACGTTGTTCGGTTCAATCCTGACGATTGTGCCGACCACGGTTGTCTCCAGCGGTCGTGAGGCTCCCAGCCTTCGAGTGTCCAGCCCGAAGATCACTACGACGTACAAGAAGACCAGGCCCACCAAGTACGGGTCGTCCATCATGTATACAAGCGCTGTGGTCACCGCAATCGAGCCGAAGACGAGTCGGGCGCTGCCGTACTGAACGCTCAGCCCCTTGAGGCGGGCCGAAGTCGACCTCGCCCTCTCGGCCTTCGCCCCGTGCGCCTCCCTGTCAGGCAGGATCATGAGGGCAGCGCTCGAGCACGCAACGAGTCCAACGCACCAGACAAGGATGAGCCAGTACACCGGGCCCAAATCGCTCAAGCCCTCGTACGCGGGAATCAGTAGTAACACTCCGGAGATTGAGGTCGCCAGCGCACCGGACGGTGTGCCGAAGTAGTGCTCTACAAGGAAGACGACCAGCGTCATGGTCACTAGCGACGTGTACACGACCAGGGTCGGCACGTCCAACAGGAAGTCTTGCCCGGCGACGATGTAGAACGCTGCGGTCAGCGCAATGACCAGCACGACGAACGTGATAACTCTTGTCTTGCGTCCCAAGGAGACCCCCCAGACTCACCCGGCAGATACGACACCCGAGCGGACTCGGATATGCGGCCCCTAGGATTATGCAGGTTCGCTGCGACATCAGCATGTGCGTGACTCAGCTTTGGTTGATCAGCAAGCGAGGACCAGTGGGATGAAGACCTCCACCTGTCCGGCTGGCTGCCCTCGTCGGCAGCATTCGAGCCAACCTCACAAGCGATCATGGCCGTTGAGACGCTACTCTGTGTAAGGCGTACCCTCCCGCCTCATGCACAGAGTCGCGGGCCCAACCCAGAGGATGACGGGCGAGACATGCCAATCATGGAAGCCATAGGACTCGCAGTCTCGCTTCTCCCGATCATGCTGCCGGGAAAGACGCCCCGAGATGAGGCGCAGGCCAGGATTATCGCTGCTCATGATGCTGCCGTCGCGGAGTTGGCTGCAGGCGAGTCATGGTCCGCGATTCAGCCAGTCGACGAGAGCTTCCTTGCCTGGGAGGAAAACTGGGTTCTCATCGTCGAGGAGGCCCTCAGCCTGCGCACAGATGCACTCACTACAGGTGATCTCAACCTCTCACGGTTCGACAACCGACCGGATGACTCTCCGGAACTCGCGGAAGCCTACCTAGCTGCGTTCCGGGTTGCACAGCGGTATGACCTTCAGCTCAGCACCCTGAGGGAGGCAACCAAGGCTGCTCAAGCGTCCGAGGCACTGGTCACTCTGCATACGACTCCACGCGAGGAAGTACTGCAGGAGCTAGTTCATGGCTCCAATCAGCGCATGACGACACGGTGTATTGCTGCCGGCGTCGAATCAGCCCAAGCCCCAGCGTTCGCCTCGCTACTACTGTCACTCCACGTGAAAGCGGCAGAGCGGCTGGTCCGCTCGGGTTCACTGAAGGTGGTCGTGGCTCCCGTCGGCGCAGGAAAGAGCACGTTCGCAGAGAGCGTGCTGCAGTACACAATCCAACTGGCTTCATCAGATGTTGACCTAGCGCCTGTGTGGCTCGACTCACACACGCTCACCGACGAACCACTCCACACGCAAGTCGGAGAACGCGAGAAGCGCCTCGGAGGCGGAGGAACGGGTGGAACCGTGGTCATCGTCGACGGTCTCGACGAACTCGACCTGTCGCATGCTGAGCGGCTTCTGAACGAAGCACGTGCGTTCAACGCTATCACCGGCAGCACATGCCTGCTGACAACTCGGCCGCTGCCTCTGAATCTCGGCGACGATGAGCGGACCACAATCGAAACGCTGGAGCCGAGCGAAACCTCAGCCTTGGTCTCCAAGGCGGCGAATCGCGAGGTGAGGTCTTGGGAGGTCAATCGATGGCCTCCGAGCATTCGCGAAGCAACCAAGCTCCCGCTGTTCGCTCTGCTGATGGGTCTGTGGCTCAGAGAGAATCCGGCGGTGCCGGCAACAACCGGCGAACTCGTGCAGCATCTGGTTCGTCGAGGCCTTCCCGGCAGCGAGCGTCGGTACTCTGAGGCTGACGAATGGCTCATGCATCTCGCGGTAAGCACCACTGCCTCCGCACGGGCCGTTGCTCCGAGAGACCTGCCGCACACGGGAAACCTTGCCTCACTGACCGACTCTGGACTCGTTGAACAAAGAGACGGCCAGGTTTCGTTTCCGCTAGCGCTTCTCCAAGAATGGTTCGCCGCGAGAGCGATCCTCAAGGGCGCAGTCGATGCCGATGAACTGGCATCGGCCCCAGAGCAGCTCTCCAGGTGGAGGGGCGCCCTCAGAGTGCTCTTGGAGCTCGCCCCCACCGAGTTTGTGGACAACCTCCTGTCAGTGCTCGTGCGGGTCGATCCTGGCCTAGTGGGTGAGCTGCTCGGCGAGAGTGCATCTCCCCTCGCCGACAGAGACCGGGCGACTCCAATGCCTGACGCCGACAAGGCAGGAACGCTGTTGCGCCATGCAATGATCGGATTTCACAAGGGTCTCGGTCCTCTGGGGGACATGCTCGTTCCTGTCGCATCGGATGGCGAAGTGCAAGCTTTGGGCGTGAGTACCGACGGGCCGCGATTGGACTTCGCGTGGCTGGCTGAAAGGCCCGAGAGCGGTGACGTCATAGAGACTAAGCCCGGCGACATTCGTTGGGATGGACCGAGTCGATACCGCTGGACACAGTCGGGATTCCTGTACCCGGGGCCAGCCCCGGCCTGGCCTTGGCGTACGGCGCAGCAGCACGTTCGCAAGCAGATGACGGCGCTTCTCAGAAGCGGGGCCCCATTCCCCGAAGCCGACGAGGTCATGCATGAGGCCATCTGGAACAGTGCGAACGTCGTACTCGGGAGAGGTGCACCGCGTGACGCAATCGGGGTGCAGGCACTCGAAGAACTCATTCAGGCACGATTTGGTGACATCACCGGCTGCCCCTTGGAAGAGATAGTCTTCGCGGGCGCTCCGAAGGGACTAGAGCACCCACTCGCCTTGGTACTGCCCGAAATCGAGCGACTTCGTGCTATTGGCGAAGAGAACTTCGTTCCGCCGTGGCCCCTTCCTGACGTCGACCTCTCCCTCCGTGGGTCTGGTAGTAGCGCTTGGGTCTGGGACTTCTACTCACCCGAGCAACTTAGACGACGAGTCGAGGGAGTCTACGAGGGTGCATTGAGATCCTACGAGCGCCTCGCACAGGGACTGTTCCAGCCACTCGCACGACATCTTAGGACCTGGGCCCTCTCACCGGTTGAACTGGTGTTCTACTTGCACTTTCGGGAGGGCACAGGATGGGAATCGCAACCTGTCGGCATATGGCACCTCGTCCCCCTGCCCGAGGGGGAGGACTCGCGAGTCAGCGTTAGCCTTGTCGATGAGGAGCCCTCGCCCGAAGAGCTTTGGGCCATCCAAGCGGACGCCCGACGTACACGAACGGATCTGATCGAGAGGTCCTCGTCATCGGTTGTCCATACGCTTCTGGACGTATACGGGAAGCGCCCTATCACGGAGCTCTGCTACGAATGGCTGATGAAGGACCTGGCCGAGATTCAATGGTGTGATCGAGGCAGTCCCAACCTGCATTAGGGTCGCTCTGGGGGCTATCATTCGAGAGGCATTACCGAGACACAGACAGGCAGAACGCCGGGACGTGGTTTCTGTAGTTTCTCTTTAGTGAGGCCGCCCTACGGCGTCCTATCACGTACAACGCGAAACCGAGAAACTGCAGTTCAGGGTCTATGACGTCCCATCACGTCCTACCGCCCGGTTCGCTTTGCAAGCCGAGGGTCGAGGGTTCGAGCCCCTTCGTCTCCACCAACGAATATGCAGGCCGGGAACTCACTGAGTTCCCGGCCTGTTGCGTTGCGCATCTGTCTGGCGCTGGACGGCGGTGGGTCGCAGCGCGACGATGGCGACAAACGCCGATGGCACCGTCGGAGGATTCCACATGTCGGACTACACCAGCGAAGACGCGCGTGAGGACCTTGCCCTCCTGCGCGCCGAACACAATCCGGAGGCAGCGCAGCGCATCGCTGCCCACCTCGAAAGCGTCCAGGCCCGGCTGGAGGCCGCAGAGCGCGTCTGCGTCGCTGCCGCTGAGATCGCCGCTCCCACGGTGAAGCGCGATGTGATGCAGCACCGCATGACTCGCTTCCTGCGGACTTTGGCCGAATGGCGAGAAGAGCAGGGAGAGCGGGAGCAGAAGGGGTAACTACACCACTAGGGGCCGTTCCTCTCTCGGGGGTCGCGTTATCGCGAGGAGAGAGTGCGGGGTGGTAGTCGCGTCTGATCGGCGGCTGGAACGACGCCGTTGGCGCGCTCTCATCTCGGCTGCGGGGAGGCAGCAATGGACGCAAGCATCGCGCAAGCGTCATCAGGCGCACCCGTGGCTCATCGACGGGCGCTTTCAACTGCGGGCTTGGTCGTCGCGTTCGGCCTGGTCTACTCTGGCGTCCATCTTCTTCCAGTGGGGGATCAGCTGCGTTCGGCGCTGGAAAGCATCCTGTACCTCGTGCCCGTGCTGATCGCCCTGGTCGCAGCCACAGTAGCGGCCCGACGCACAACGGGTCACCTGCGCAGGGAGTGGACGCTGACGCTCATCGCCGTGCTCATACTCACGGCTGTCGAGTTCAACTGGTCCATCTACGCCGCGTTCATCGACCCAGTGGGACCGCCGGACGGCAGCTTCTTGCTGGAAATGGAACTGGTCGCGTACCTACTCTTCATCCCCGTGGCCCTGTGGTCGGTTCGAGGAGAGGGAGTGACCACCCTGCGCAAGTGGAGCGACGGGCTGGACTTGGGACTCCTGCTCCTCGTGAACACGTTCCTCACCATGGTTCTCGTGGTGAAGACCACGCACGGCACCCTCTACCTGCATGACCTGAGTGAACTCACTGAATTCCTCTCGATCGTCCTCGACCTCGCCCTCGCGTTCTTCCTTCTTGGCTACCGACGACCAACGAAGATTGAACCGCGGACACTTCTCGGAGCGGTATTCGGCCTGTGGGCGATCGGTGATGCGCTGTACTTCGGGACTCTGGGCGTAGGGACGTACGTTTCGGGCGGCACCACCGCCTACGCGATCGATCTGTTCTGGATGGCCGGATGGGGCGTCCTGGCAGCGACGGCGTGGTTGCGCATTTCGCGCCCGGCGGTCGAGTCACTATCCGACGAAGCACAGTACACCGTTCCGTGGGCCCCACTCGTTACTGCACTGCTCACACTTGTCGTCGGTATCCCGTACCTGCTCGCGATCGTCCTCTCGGGTTCGGTCGATCGGTGGGACTACATCTTGGCCGGCTCCGTGTGGCTTGCACTCGCTTCGCTCGTCGCGGCACGCGGAGTGCTGATGCTCGCCGAGAACACCCGCCTAACCGTGGCGCTCGCCGAGGCAGCCGACGTTGCGCATGAGCGAGCGTCGACGAGCGAGGCGCGGTTTCAGACCGTCTTCGCTCAGGCCCCGCTCGGTATTGCGATCATCGAGCCGGCGTCGGGGATGTTCCGCGAGGTCAATCCGGCGTTCTGCAGGATCCTTCACCGCAGCCGAGATGAGCTGTTGACCCTCAGCTTCCGAGACATCACCCACCCGGATGACATCGCCGTGTCCAATCGCAACAACCAGCAGCTGACACAGGGGAAGATCGACTCCTACACCGTCGAGAAGCGCTATCTGCGCAGCGGTGGAGAATCGGTCTGGGTGTCGCTGCGCGTGGTCTCCCTCGTCGAAGGCAACGGCTCGCCTGAACTGCACATCGGAATCATGGAAGACATCACCGACCGGCGTCGTGCGGCCGGTGATCTCATGGAATCTCAGATGGCGACGATTTTCGCGCTCGCGAAGCTCGCTGAGTCCCGGGACGACGAGACCGGACGGCACATCGAGTGCGTTCAAGGTCTGTGCAGGGCGCTCGCGGAGTCGCTACACACCGACATCGCGTTCGCGGATCGGATCGACGACGAGTTCGTGAACATGCTCTTCAATGCCGCCCCGCTGCACGATGTGGGCAAGGTCGGCGTTCCCGATGCGATTCTGCTCAAGCCGGGCAAGCTCACCCCCGAGGAATTCGAGGTCATCAAGAGCCACACGCTCATCGGCGCCGAGACCCTCGCCGCTGTGCAGGGAAGACACCCGACGAACGCCTTCATCCGCATGGGCGCAGACATCGCCCGCTCGCATCACGAGCGGTGGGACGGGACGGGGTATCCGGACGGCCTGGCAGGGGAGCAGATTCCGCTGACGGCCCGGATCATGGCGGTCGCCGACGTGTACGAAGCGTTGCGATCCGTCCGCGTCTACAAGGCCGCCATGTCGCATGACGAAGCGCTGCGCATCATCGTTGAGGGAGCGGGGACTCAATTCGACCCCGCGGTGACAGGGGCTTTCGCTCGGATCGAGGAACGGTTCGAAACGATCTGGGCATCGGCCCAGTAGCGCCTAGCCGGTCAGCCAGGCCAGCGCCTCGGCGCGCTCCTTGAAGATCCGCACGTGGATTCCGCGGTTGCGGCACGTCGTCTCCCAGAACTCGACCTTCTCGGTGGATTCACCGTGGTGCGGCATCAGCACTGCTTCCCGTGCGCCCTCTGTGAGCGCCGGAAGCACCGACTCGGCGAGGAAGTAGAGATCGGCGAGCGAATGCCCGCCCGACAGTTCTGAGCAGTCGCCGAATAGGAGCGAAGTGCCGTTGGTGTGTGCGGCCTCGATCGTCGTCTGAACCGCGAGGGTCAGCTCCTCGGGCGACATGACACCTTCGTAGCGTGTCTCGATGATGCGGCTGTCTGGGTGGTACTCAACGCTCCATGGCATCTGGCACCCCGGTCTTCCGGCCAAAGTGTGTCAATACCCACAACGGTGGAGTTCTAGCAGGTCGCGGTGTTTCTCAGCGGGTGTCAGTCGTCGCGGCTACGGCGCCTGAAGCGACGGAAGATGATCGAGGCGAAGAACCACACACCCACGCCCGCGGCGCACACGATGGCGAACTGCGCGATGAGCTCCATCCACCAGGGCAGATCGGCGCGGGTGAGCAGCGTCGCGAACCCAACCACGAACGCCGCCACGACCAGGGCGAATGCGAGCCTGTCGACAGCCTCCTCGACGCGTGACATCAAGGGGTCGAATCCGGCAGGACGCACCGTCATGCGCAGGTCGCCGTCGCCGACGCGACGCAGTGCGCGCGTGACGCTGTCGGGCAGGTTCTGCAGCGCGCGACCTGCTCGGCGAAGCGTACCCGCGAAGCCCTGAAGCAGCGCCTCGGGCTTCATCTGCTCCTCGACGAGGCGTCGCGCGAATGGCTGCACAGAGTTCACGAAGTGGAACCGTGGGTCGACCGATGTGCCGAGCGCTTGCAGCGTCGCGAATGTCGTAAGCAGCAGCGCGAACTCGCTCGACATCGTCAGGCCACGCTTCCCGATGAGGGACATGACCTCGACGATGAGGGTCTTGCTGTTCACTTCGTGCAGCTCGAGGTCGTAGTACTTGGCGATGAGGGTGGTGACGTCGCGCTGAAGCGCGAGGATGTCGATGTCGGCCGAACCGCCGCTGACCTCGAGCAGGATGTCGGTCGCGAGCTGGCCGTCCTGCTCGATGATCGCGATGAGCAGGTCGGCGACCTGCCGTCTGGCGTGGTCGCTCAGGCTGCCACACCGGCCGAAGTCGGTGAACGCGACGCGCCCGTCAGCCATCGCGAAGAGGTTGCCGGGATGCGGATCGGCGTGGAAGAAGCCGTGCATGAAGATCTGCTCGTAGTAGCAGACGATGCCCTTGCGGGCGGCAGCTTGGCGATCGACCTTCTGGCGGTCGAGTTCGTCGAGGCGGTTGAACGGGATGCCTTCGATGCGCTCGAGGGTGAGGACCGTGGGCGTCGTGCGCTCCCAGTAGACGGCGGGGAAGTGTACATCCGGGTCGTCGGCGAACGCGGTCGCGAGACGCTCGCAGTTCTCGGCCTCGTTCAAGTAGTCGCACTCCTCGCGGATTGCGCGTGAGAACTCGTCGACAAGGCCGACAAGGTCGTACCTTTGCCCCAAGTCGGTGCGTCCCTGAACGCGGCGCGCCTGGGTGCGCAGGATGTCGAGGTCAGCCTCGATCACTTCGTGGATGCTGGGGCGCTGCACCTTGACCGCCACCGGCGTGCCGTCGAGCAACACCGCCATGTGCACCTGGCCGATGCTCGCCGCCGCCGCAGGGACCTCGTCGAACTCGGTGAACGACTCTTCGAGCGGCCCGCCGAAGGACGTCTCGATCTCAGCCTTGACCTGCTCGAACGGGAACGGCTCCATCGTGTCCTGCAGTCGGGCGAGCTCATCGGCGAATGATGCCGGAATGAGGTCGGGGCGCACGGACAGCATCTGGCCGATCTTCGCGAACGTGGGTCCGAGCCGCTCCATCGCACGGCGCAGGCGCTGCTCCGGGGTCAGCTCGGCCTCGGCGCCCTTCGCGCGGTCGCCGCGAAGCGATGCGAGCCACGGCGCGTGCAGTCCGAGTTGGCTCGCGAGGGTCGCGAACCCCTCGTCGAGCAGGACGGTGACGATTCTGCGGTAGCGTTCGCTACGAGTCATGGCGGGCATGGGCGGTCTCCTCGGTGCGGAACGGGCGCCGTTGTGCGGTAACGCATGCACTAGGGTATACCCGAGACAAGCACATTCGGGGTTCCGCAGGACCATCGCGCACACTATCCTGTGCAGATATGGTTTCGGTCAGGGGTGTGGGATGCGCTCCGGATACGCGCTAGCCGGCGCGGTGTAGTGAGGGGTCGTGCTCGACATGCCCAGTAGGTTCAAGAACCTGTTCCTCGGCGATGCGCTCCACAACGAGGAGTCCGGTCATCAGCGCCTTTCGAACCCGATCGCGCTGGCGGTGTTCTCAAGCGACGCACTTTCTTCGACCGCGTACGCCACCGGCGAGATTCTGCTCGTTCTGGCCGTGGCCGGTGCAAGTCGCCTGTGGCTGACGTGGCCGATCGCCATCGCCATCGGCGTGCTGCTCGTCATCGTGGTCACCTCGTACCGGCAGACGATCAAGGCGTACCCGCAGGGCGGCGGCTCGTATCGGGTGGCAAGCGACAACCTCGGCACCAACGCCGGTCTCGTTGCCGGAGCCTCATTGCTGGTCGACTACATACTGACCGTGGCGGTGTCGGTGTCGGCGGGCACGGCCGCGGTCACGTCCGCGATCCCCGCGGCATCGCCGTATCGAATCGAGATAGCGCTTGCGTTCGTCGCCCTTCTCGCGGTCGCCAACCTGCGGGGTGTCAAGGAGTCCGGCGGCCTGTTCGCGGTGCCGACGTACGGCTTCATCGCCCTCATGGTGGTGACCATCGTCGTGGGCTTCTTCCGCTACACCACCGGAGGCGCCGAGGCGATCATGGTGCCCCAGCACGAGATCATCGAAGCGACGGCGCCCCTGACGATCATGCTCGTCCTCAAGGCGTTCGCCTCGGGGTGTGCGGCGATGACAGGAGTCGAAGCGATCGCTGATGGCGTCGCGGTGTTCCGTGAGCCCACGGCGAAGAACGCGCGCATCACCATCACCTGGATGGCCGGCATCCTACTGTTCATGTTCCTCGGGCTGTCGTGGCTTGCCGTTCACGCCATGGTCCAGCCCACCGAGGAGACCGTCATCAGCCAGCTGTCCCGGCAGTTCTTCGGCACGGGGCCGCTGTACTTCGTGATCTCCGCCTTCACTGCGGCAATCCTCGTGGTCGCCGCCAACACCGCGTACGCCGACTTCCCGCGCCTCGCGTCGTTCATGGCTGCCGATAGCTTCCTGCCGCACCAGCTGCGCGACCTGGGTCACCGACTCGTCTTCAGCAACGGCATCATCATGCTGACGGCCGCTGCGGCCGGACTCATCATCGGCTTCGGTGGCCAGACGAGCCGCCTTATCCCGCTCTACGCGCTTGGCGTGTTCACGTCGTTCACGCTCTCGCAGGCGGGTATGGTCGTCCGCTGGATGAAGAGCAAAGAGCCCGGTTGGCAGATCAGTACCGCCATCAACGGATTCGGCGCAACCATCACCGCGATCGTTCTCGGCGTGGTCACCGTCACCAAGTTCCGCGACGGTGCGTGGGTCGTCGTGTTGCTCATCCCGACGATGATCGTCGCGTTCCTCTGGGTGCGCCGCCAGTACGAGCGCGTCTCGGCGGAACTCGCGATACAACCCGACGAGCTCGCCGACCTCAACTATCAGGCTTACAACCGGCTTCACAACCACGTGGTCGTACTCGTGAAGAACATCGATCGCCGACTGATCCGCGCGCTGCAGTACGCCAAGTCGCTTCGTGCCGAGGAGGTCGAGGCGCTCTTCGTCGATTCGTCAGGCGGCGAGCAGGTCGAGTCGATGCGCCAGCGCTGGAACCAGGCAGGATTCGGCATCAAGCTCATCGTCGTCGAGTCGCCGTACCGCGAGGTCATCTCGCCGGTCATCGAGCACGTGCGCTCGTTGCCTCGACGCACGAAGGACGACGTCATCACGGTGATCATCCCGGAGTACGCGCCGATGAACGCCGCCGACGCGATGCTTCACGACCAGACGTCGTTCTGGATCAAGCAGCAACTGTTCGGCGAAGAAGGCGTCATCGTCGCCGACGTTCCGTACCATCCCAGCTTCGACGAGATTCGCGAGAAGCGGGCGGACGGCGTCGAGACAGGTCCGACCGCATAGCAGTGGGCGGCGGGCCTGCGGGTCGCAGCCACACGTACGAAGGGCCGGTGCGCGCACTCGCACCGGCCCTTCTTGCATACCGTGTCCCTGGCTACTTCTCCATCGCGCGCAGGTACTGGTCCTGGCTGCCGAAGTAGACCGTGCCGTTGCGGCCGATCGCCGCTGACGAGCGGATCTGGTCATTGGTGTGCTTGTGCCACATCACGGTGCCGGTCGGGCGCAAGCCGTAGAGGGTGCCGTTGTATGTGCCGATGTAGATATGGCCGTAGCAGTCGACGGCAGGGCTCGCCCACATGCCCGCATCGAGCGTGCGCGTCCACTTCACAGAGCCGGTTGCGGGTCGCAGAGCGATGACCGAGCCGGTCTCTCCGTCGTAGAAGCCCCGGCCGCAGTACACGGTGCCATCGGCGCCGATCGCCGGAGACGAGATGCCGGCGCCGCTCATCGCGTGCCTCCACTTGAGTGTGCCGGTGCTCCTGACGGCGTAGATCCCGCGGGAGGCGTCATCGTAGGTGCCGGACGCGACGTAGACGGTCCCGTCAGAGCCGACCGCGGGAGAAGACCGGATCTCACCGGCGGTCAGGTACCACCACTTGAAGCTGAGGTCGGGGTTGAGCGCGTAGAGGTAGCCGTCCGATGAGCCCACGTACACAGTCCCGTCCGAGCCGAGCGCAGGCGATGATCGAACCGCGCCGCCGGTGGGGTGGGGGCTGTAGACCTGGGCGCCCGTGGTAAGCAGATGTGCTCGGATGTAGTTGTCGTCGGTGCCGAAGTAGACCACTCCCAGAGAGCCGATCACCGGAGATGAGGCGATCGCCGGGTTTCCGCTGATGGTGTGCTGCCAGTCCTTGACACCGCTGGCGGTCACCGCGTACAACGTGCCGTTCTCGGTGCCGAAGACGATGCTGCCATCACCTGCGACTGCAGGTGAGCCGCTCACGGCGCCGTCTGCAGGGAACCACCACTTGAGCGTGCCGTTGGGATTGAGCGCACACAGGCGACCGTCCGCCGTGCCGATGTAGATCGTCCCGTCGTTGCCGATTGCCGGTGACGACTGGATGTCCGCACCTATGTTGTAGCGCCAGTCCATGTCCGAGACGGTAGGTCCGGCCCAAGCGACCCGACCCGTATGGCTCTTGCTCGACCGGAACATGCTCCACATACGACCCGCGCTGAACGTGCGGTAGGTCCCATGCAGCGTGGAGGTGTCGAGAAACTTGAGCCGATAGACGTTCGTCGTCGTCAGATTGAAGGCGAAACTGCCCGAGGAGCTGGTCTTGATCCGCCCCACGTAGACCCATCCGCCGACGCCATTGCCTTTGTACAACTTCACGTAGCGCGAGCCCAAGGCATGCCACGAGCCACTGTAGTACTGCTGCAGCGTGCCGTGGCCGATCACCGATGAGCCGGTGAACAGATACGTCGATGAGATTCCGCTGACGCGCGTCGGACGCTTCGCGAATGCAGGCGCGGCCGCGCCAAGAACTACGACCGCCACCGCCAACAGAACCACCAAGCGAATCGCTGTACGAACCGCGGGGCGGCTACACGATGAGTTCCGAGTCATGGGGTCCCCCTTCCCATGGGCAACAGAAAACACTCCTACTTGGAGTATATTCCCGCGCCGAAACGCTACTCGGAATCGGCCACGTAGCCTTCCGGTCGCTTGGCCGACACGGCGATGCCGAGCGCTTCTCGGACCTCGTTCTCATGTCCGCCATCGGAGAACATGAGCAGCTCATCGCCGGGAGCGAGCACGGTGTCGCCCTTGGCGACCGACAGCCCGGTCTCGGGGTTGATGATCGCCATGACGTGCGAGTTCTCGGGCAGCTTGATCTCTGCGAGCGTCTTGCCGACGGCCGTTGCGTACTCGGGCAGCGTGATCTCCTCGATGGAGACGTTGTCGGCCTGGAGACGCAGCAGCGTGACGAGGTCGCCGAAGCCGACCTCCTTCTCGACGAGCGACAGCATCATCGAGCTTGAGGAGACCGGCACGTCGACGCCGAAGTCCTTGTCGAAGAGCCACTCGTTCTTGGGGTGATTGATGCGGGCGAAGACCTTGCCTGCGCCGAAGTGCTTGGAGAGCATCGACACGACGAGGTTGTCCTCATCGTCGCCTGTCACCGAGATGACCAGGTCGGCATCGCCGATCTTGGCGTGCTCAAGAACCTCGGGCTCGCATGCATCACCGTGGATGACGGTGATGTCGGGCATCATCGACTCGACGACCTCGGAGCGGTCGAAGCGAGCCTCGAGCAGGGTGACGTCGTGCTCCTTGCGGAGCTGCTGGGCGAGATAGAGTCCGGACTTGCCGGCTCCTACGATTGCGATACGCACGGTGGCCTCCTACTCGCCGGCCAGGAGCTTCGAGAGCTCCGGGGCGTAGGCGCGGTCGACAGCAAGGAACATGTGGTCACCGAGCTTGATCTCGTCGATATCGGCGAGCATGGTCGCCTTCCCGTCACGCTCGACGGCCACGATCGAGAGCACGCGAGGCAGCTCGATATCGAGTACGCGCTTCCCGGCGATTGCCGGCGTCACCTCGGAGTCGAGGATGACGACTTCGCCTTGGCCGAACGCGAACTCACTCGGCGCGTCGGGGTCGGTGAGCATGGCAAGCAGGCGAGAGCTGGACCACTGGACCGCCGAGACGGTCGGGATGCCGAACTGCTCGTAGATGACCGCGCGCTTGGGGTCGAAGATGCGGGCGACCACGAGCGGCACGCGGAAGCGCTCACGGGCGACACGCGCAGCGATGATATTGCTGTTGTCACCGCTCGTGCATGCGGCGAACGCATCGGCCTTCTCGATGCCGGCCTTGATGAGCGTGTCGCGGTCGAAGACCTCGCCGGACAGCTTGCGTCCGTTGATGCCCTCGAACTCCTCGAACACGTCGGGATTTCGGTCTACGACGGCCACGGTGTGGCCTTGGCGCTCAAGTTCATGGGCGAGGTAGCGGCCTACTCGGCCGTACCCTCCGATGACGACGTGCATGTCCAGGCTCCCTCGTTTGGCACGCACCCGGGCCGACCCGGGCGAGCGTGCATCGCACAATCCTAGTACCCGCACACGGCGACCAGCAACAGAAATCGCGCCAGTGGCGACAATGAGGCACAACAATTCAGCCGTTCGCCGACGCAGAGGCGCACGTTGGCGTTGCGCCTCCGCCGCGTGGTGTGCGGCGTCAGGTAGTATCGTCTCAACCTGTCGCACGGGGAGCGACCATGCATATCGAAGTGATCCAACACGTACCGTTCGAAGGTCCGGCGCTTATCGGGGAGTGGGCGGCCGAGTGTGGCCATTCGATCTCGATCTCGCAGTCCATCACCGAGGAGTACCCGCCGCTTTCCGAGGTCGACCTGCTCGTCGTGATGGGTGGTCCCATGGACGCCGATGACGACGATGCATCGCCGTGGCTCGTCGCCGAGAAGCGCTACATCGCCGACGCGATTGCAGCGGGCAAAGCCGTGCTCGGCATCTGTCTGGGCGCGCAGATCATCGCCGAGGTGCTCGGCGGACGCGTGGTGCGTGGCGAGGCGCGCGAGATCGGCTGGTTCTCGGTGATGCCCACGGCCGCGAGCCTGGGTGAGACGCTGTTCAGCCGATGGCCGGATGAGGTCGTCGTCGGGCACTGGCACGGCGACACGTTCGAGTTGCCGCTGGGGATGGAGCCGGTGCTCTCAAGCGAGTTCACGCGCAATCAGGCGTTCGTCTACGACGGGCGCGTGGTAGGGCTGCAGTTCCACATCGAGTGGGACGAGGCGACCGTCGACGGCCTGCTCGACGCCTGCATCACCGACTTCTCGGACGGCGGCGAATGGGTCGCCGATTCGGGCGAGTTCCTCGAGGCCGCACCCGCGCACATCGCCGAGTGTCGGGAGCTGCTGTTCGAGTTCCTCGACGGCCTGGAGGGCGCGGTTGAGCGCGGCGAAGGAGGCGTGCGATGAGCGCGGAGCAGGAATCGGTCGCGTTCGAGACTGCGGGTCTTGAGCGACCGCCCATCGTCGAGGTTCGCGGCTTGGTGAAGCGCTACGGTGACTTCACGGCTGTTGACGGCGTCAGTTTCGAGATCGCCGAGAACTCGTGTTTCGGACTGCTCGGCCCCAACGGTGCGGGAAAGACCACCACCATCTCGATGCTCTCGTGCCTTATCGCACCCGATGAGGGTGACATCCTCGTGGACGGCCACTCGGTGCGTACCGACTCACACGGCGTGCGCCGCGTGCTCGGAATCGTGCCACAGGAGATCGCGTTGTACCCCACGCTCACGGCCGCCGAGAACCTGCGGTTCTGGGGCAAGATGTACGGGCTGTCGGGCAAGGCACTCGCGGATGCCGTCGAGTACGGCCTCATGATGGCCGGCCTAGAGGACCGCGCGAAGGACCGCGTCGAGACCTTCTCGGGAGGCATGAAGCGGCGCATCAACATCGCCGCCGGGATCCTGCATCGGCCGCGCGTGCTGCTCATGGACGAGCCGACGGTGGGCATCGATCCGCAGAGCCGCAACCACATCCTCGATACCGTGCGCGAGCTCAACCGAGCCGGCATGACGGTGCTCTACACCAGCCACTACATGGAGGAAGTCGAAGCGCTCTGCGATGACATCGCCATCGTCGACCACGGCAAGGTCATCGCGACCGGCTCGCAGGAGGAGTTGCGAGCGCTCGTGGGCGACGAGGACCGGATTCGCGTGAAGGTGGGCGACGCGCTCGATTCGCCCGGCGACGACGCGAGCGAGGCGGAAGCTGCAGTCGAGAACGCGAAGGGCCCGCAGCCCGACCCGGCAGACGACGAGCCGATTCCGCCCGCGCCCGAGGTCGAGGCCGCGCTCGCCGCGCTGCGTGCGCTTCCCGGCGTCTCGCGCGCCGATGCCCTCGCCGGTGCGATCGAAGTGCTGGCGCCTGACGCCGCCGGGGTGCTCGGCGACGTGGTGAGCGCGATTGTCGAAGCGGGCGCCGACATCCGGGCGATCGAGATCGTCGAGCCCGACCTCGAATCGGTCTTCCTGCATCTCACCGGCCGGGGCCTGCGAGACTGATGCGCCGCGCGTTCGACATCGCACAGAAGGACCTCATCGTGTGGATGAGGGATCCCACCGCGCTGGGCATCCTGCTCGGCATGCCGGCGCTGCTCATCGTCATCCTGGGTGCGGCGCTGGGCGGCATCATGTCCGGCAGCGGGCGCATCCCGGTCGCGATCGTCAACCTCGACAGCCGGCCCTATGCGATCGTCAAGGACCAGGCCGCCGAGCTCGAAGCATCGCTTACCGACGAGAAGCGCATCAAGGCGCTGTTCACGATGGAGCGCACGCGCGATCTGGCCGGGGTCGAGCACCGCGTCGCCAACGGGGATCTGGCCGCTGCGCTCGTCATCCCCGAGGGCTTCAGCAACACCCTCGGGCAGGGGACGATCAAGCTTGACGTGCTCGTAGATCCCGGCTCGACGGTCTCGGCGGGTATCTGGGAGAGCATCGTGCGTTCCGTGGCGGTGAGGTACTCGGCGGTCGTGGTCGTCGTGCGTACGACGATGGAGGCGGTGCAGCGCGCCAACTCGCCGGCGCTCGCCAAGGCCGGCGGAGCGGGCGCCGTAGTCGGGTTCGCAATCACCGAGGGGTCGCGCGACGACGTCTTCGATGCCGTGAAGGTGACCGACACGGTCTCCGGCGGCACCAACAAGGTCGGGGCGATCGACTACTACGCGCTGTCGATGACGGCGATGTTCCTCATGTTCGCTGCGATGTTCGGCGCAATGTCGACCGTCCGAGAACGCACCGAGCAGACGATGGCACGCATGCTCGCGTCGCCCACGGCTCGCGAGTCGATCGTGGGCGGCAAGATGCTGGGCGTATTCATCCTCGGCATCACGCAGTTCGCGGTGTTGTTCCTGTTCACCAAGTACCTGCTCAACGTGTGGTGGGGTCAGAGCACGCTGGCAATCGTCATGGTCGCGGTGGCCGAGGTCGCCGCGGTGACCGGCCTTGCGACGGGGATCAGCGCCATCGCCAAGACGCAGCGGGCCATCGGCGGGATCGCACCCCTGTTCATCCAGATCCAGGCGGCTATCGGCGGCGCGTTCTTCCAGCTCGACGCGTTGCCCGAGTGGATCCAGCCCATCAAGTACTTCTCGCTCGTGGGCTGGGCGCTCGAGGGGTGGCGTGCTGTGCAGGTCCAGGGAGCGGGTCTCGCAGGTGTCATGGCGCCGGTGATCGCGCTGTGGTGCTTCGCGATCGCGTTCTTCGCGTTCGGCGTGTGGCGCATGAGGGCCGAGCAGTGAGGCGCGTCTTCGCGATAGCCGGCCTCAACCTCACGCAGCTCTTCCGCGACCGCTCGGAGCTGATCGGCACGCTCGCGTTGCCGCTACTGCTGACGTGGGTGTTCGGCTCGGCGTTCGGGTCGGGCTCGGCGGCTCGGCTCGTGGTGCCCGTCGCCGACATGGACCGCAGCATCTACGCCGAGGCGATCGTCTCGGCGGTCGAGGAGCCGGAAGGCTTCACCGTCGAGAAGGTCACACCCGCCGAGGCGTACAGGCGTGTGCGCGAGGGCGATGCGCCGGTCGCGATCGTCATCGAGCGCGGCTTCGGCGAGGACGTCGAGCACAACCGCGGCGCGAAGGTCGAGACCGTGCGCGATCCCGGGTCGACCGAAGCCCAGGCGGTCGTCGAGCTCGTCACCGGTGCGGGCAACCGCATCGCGGCCGACGCGAAGGCCGCGCGCGTCACGGCGACTGTGCTCGCCAACGGCAACGGTGGCATCTACCCCAGCAACGCTCCTGACTTCCGCGACCTGTACGCCGAAGCGGATCGCTTCTGGGACCCTGATCCGCCAGTGGGTATCGTCACCACCACGATGAGCGCGTCCAAGACACGGGCCTCGGAGCTCAACGCGAATGCGAACACGCAGTACTCGCTTGGGTTCACGGTGTTCTTCGTGCTCATGGTGTCGCTATCCGGTGCCGGCGGTATCGTCGAGGAGCGCGAGCTTGGTACGCTACGCCGCCTGCTCGCCACCCCGTCCTCGCGCGGACAGATCATCGGCGGCAAGGTGCTTGGAGTCGCGAGCATCGGCGCGTTCGAGGCCGCCGTCCTCGTCGGGTTCGGCGCGCTGCTCTTTGGGGTGCCGTGGGGCAACTCGCCGCTGGCGGTCACGCTGACGTTGGGAGCCCTGGTGCTGGCGGCCACGGGCCTCGGCATCATGCTCTCGGCGCTCGTGAAGACGCGTAGTCAACTCAGCGCGCTCGTTCCGGTGGTGAGCACCGCGATGGCGATGGTGGGCGGCTGCTACTGGCCGGTGGAGATCACGCCCCCGTTCATGCAGAAGACCGCGCTGCTGCTCCCGACCGGTCAGGCGATGGTGGCGCTCAAGAACACAGTCTCTCGCGGGATGGGCATCGAAGCCGTCATCGTGCCGGTCGCTGCGCTGCTGGTCATGGCGACCGTCTTCTTCGTGGTGGGTCTGTCTCGGCTCAAACTCGAGTAGGGCGCGATTCGGGAAGAACCGCCGCCGACCGCTGGGGTAGGATTGCGGGGTTGTCGCGCACCCACCCGAGAGCAGGTCCCAACCGCATGACCGAATGGAAGCGCGAACCGAAGACCTGGGCTGCGATCGCCATCACCCTCGTGCTGTGGGCGTCCGCGTTCGCGGGCATCAAGGCGGGGATGCGGCTGACGGCTGACGGTTTGCCAGGCCCCGACGGCTTCGGCCCCGGTCAGGTCGCGCTGCTGCGCTTCGGGGTCGCCTCGCTGGTGTTGGCCGGCTATGCCGTACTGACGCGGATGTCGCTTCCCGCCGGGAAGGACCTGCCGCGCATCTTCATCTCCGGATTCCTCGGCATCAGCATCTACCACGTGGCGCTCAACTTCGGCGAGTTGCGGGTGAGCGCGGGCGCGGCGTCGCTGCTCATCGCGGCGGGCCCCGTCTTCACCGCGATCATGTCGGTGGTGTTCCTGCGCGAGCACATCACCCTCGCCGGCTGGGTGGGCATCGGCACCGCGTTCGCCGGCGTCGCGCTCATCGCGGTAGGTGAGGGTGGCGGGCTGCACTTCGAGGCGGCATCGCTGCTGATATTGCTTGCGGCGCTCACGACGTCGGCGTACTTCATCGTGTCGAAGCGAGGGCTGGCGATGTACTCGGCGCTGCAGTGGACCGCGTACACGATCTGGGCCGGCACGCTCCCCATGCTCATCTTCGCGCCGGGGCTCATTCGCCAGTGGCCTGGAGCCGCGCCCTCGGCAATCCTCTCGGTGGTGTACCTGGGCGTGTTCCCGGCCGCCATCGCCTACGTGCTTTGGAGCTACGCGCTATCGCGGATGCCGGCATCGAGCCTCACGGTGTTTCTCAACGTGTCGTCGGTGATCGCGGTGCTCATCGCATGGATATGGCTGGGGGAGGTGCCCGCGCTGCTCACCATCATCGGCGGCGCCATCGCGATCGCGGGTGTTGTGATCGTGCAGACGAAGGGCCAGCCCAAGGCGGTCGTGGGAGAGATCGCGGCCAATCCGGTGGAGGCATCGGAGGCGTAAGGGCGTTCACTTCGCGTGAGTGGAACTTGATGTGCCAATCTGGCACATCAAGTTGACCGATAGCCCGCGGTAGCAAACCGAGCGTAGATTCCGGTTGGGTTCTTGGAAGAGCGACATGCGAGTGTCTCCATGGAGGTGGGCGCATGGATTCGGACGTGCTGTCAGTTGGCGATGTTGAGCTTCTGATTCATGAGGTTCGGGGCATCAGAATCATCTTGGACGAGGATATCGCTGCGCTCTACGAGGTTGAAACACGACAACTCGTGCGGGCAGTTCAGCGCAATGTGGCTCGCTTTCCTGACGATTTCATGTTCCGTCTCTCACAAGACGAGTTCGACGAGCTGCGGACGGCGCTCGGTCGGACGGGACAACATGGCGGCAGACGCAAAGCACCGTATGCTTTCACTGAACACGGCGTCGCGATGCTGTCAGGCGTTCTACGGAGCGATCGCGCTATCCAAGCCAATGTCTTGGTAGTTCGTGCGTTCGTGCGGATGCGAACCGTGATCCTCGCTCACAGGGAGCTGGTTGCTCGAATCGATGAGCTTGAGAATCGCTACGACACGCAGTTCAGTATCGTCTTCGATGCCATCCGGCAGTTGATGCTCCCGCCTGCTCCAGCACGCAACACCATTGGCTTCACACCGCCCGATGACTAGTCGATGTTGTGCGTCGACTTAGCTCAGGTTGCACTCAGTCTCTAGCGCCTGATCTCGAACCCCGCCAGCCCCTCGGGCTCCTCGGGGAACTCCACGAGCGCAGTCACGACTGCATGCTCGGGGCCGCGGTGTGCCCATTCGATGGCCCGCGCCACCGCGAGCGCCTCACCTTCGAACACCGCCTCGACTCGGCTGCCGCCAGGCAGATTCCTGACCCACCCCTCGACGCCGAACTCCTCGGCCATCCTGCGCGTCGATTCGCGGAACCACACACCCTGCACGCGGCCTTCGATGACCACGCGATATCGCACTCGTTCCATGAACGGGCTCCCAAAAACCGACTGACGGGTATAGCATTTGAAATCCTACAACGCGAAGGAGCGACCGTGCCGTTCGTACGCATCGATATCCAGTCCGGCAAGTCGACCGCGTACAAGCGCGCGCTGCTCCACGGCGTACGCGGTGCTCTCGTGCTCGCGCTCGACGTGCCCGACGGGCGCATCATGCAGCGCCTGATCGAGACGCCCGCCGAAGACATCGACGCCGGCGCCGACCGCGGCGACTCGCTCACCATCATCGACATCTCGATGCTTCCTGGTCGCGGAGCCGACCTCAAGGGCAGGCTCTACGAGTCGATCGTGGGAAACCTCGCCGCCGACCCCGGCATTCATGCCAAGGACATCATGGTCGTCGTTCACGACCCTTCGGCCGAGTGCTTCGCAGTCGGCGGCGTCATGCAGTGCACGATCGCGCCCGCCGACGTCGCTGCCGACGATGATGACGAAGACGCCTGACATGACTGACGCCTCAGCACCCACACCCGTCGTGCACGCGCCGATGGGAAGCTCGATCAAGCGGCCGTACACGCTTGGTGAAGAGATCGCCAACAGCGTGATCCACGGCATCGGCGCCGTGCTCTCGATCGCTGCGCTCACGATGCTGCTCGTGTTCGCGGGTTGGGCTCAGAACGGCTGGGCGATCGCGAGCGCGCTCGTGTACGGCATCGCCCTCGTGCTCGAGTACACGGCCTCCACGCTGTATCACGCGTTCCCGCAGCCCAACGTGAAGCACCTCTTCAAGATATTCGACCACTGCGGCATCTACCTGCTCATAGCGGGCAGCTACACGCCGTTTTGCCTCATGACGCTGCGCGGCAGCGGCGGGTTGTGGATGTTCGCGTTCATCTGGACGTTCGCGGTAGTCGGCATCGCCGCCGAGGCGTTCTGGCCGTATCGTCCGCGCTGGCTCTCGGCCGCGGTGTACCTGGGCATGGGCTGGGCCGTCATCTTCACGATCAAGCCGCTCATCGCCGCACTCGAGCCCGCCGGTCTGTGGCTGCTCATCGCCGGCGGTCTGTGCTACACGGTCGGCACGATCTTCTACGTGCTCAAGAAGGTGCGCTACATGCACGCCATCTGGCACGTGTGGGTGCTTGCCGGCAGCATCTGCCACTTCCTCGCGGTGCTGCTCTACGTGATCATCCCGAGCGGCCTCTAGTCTTTGCCGGGTAGCACGGCGTCGTTGTCGTAGCCGCGCTTCTCCCAGTAGCCGAGGTACTTCGCGTCGCTCGACAGCTCGATGCGCTCGACCCACTTCGCCCACTTGTAGCCGAACCGGTCCTCGGCAAGTACCTGGAACGGGAACCCGCGCTCGGGCGGCATCTCGACACCGTTCATGCGATAGCCGAGCAGGATGTTGCGTCGACGCACGTAGTCGAGCGGCAGCGAACTCGTGTAGCCGTCCACGCAGTGAAACACCACCACCGTCGCTTCCGATGACGCTCCGCCGGCCCGCTCTATCAGGTCGATGAGCGGGATGCCGTCCCACAGATAGGTCATCGTCCAGCCCTCGACGCAGTGCAGCTCGATGACGCGCTTGGTCGGCGTCATCGACGTCACATCGCTGTACGACAGCGACACGGGACGTCCGACCAGCCCGTCGATCGTGAGCTGGTACGTCTTCGGGTCGACACTCTGCGGTCCCTTGATCGAGTTCTCGGGTTCATCGGCGACCGAGGAGAGCTTCTGACCCTTGTACTCGCGAACTTCGACCTTCGTGTATGCGGGGACAGGGTCGTCACCCGAGGCGGTACCGCCGCTTCCCGCGGGGCTCGGGAAGTTGGAGGTGCAGCCGGTCGCCAGAAGCGCCATGACGACGCCGACTCCCGCGAGCAACGCTCCGGTGCCGGGGCGGACGATTCGCATTCGTCTTGGTTGCGGTACTCCTGACATCAGATCTCCCTTGGTCTGCCGAGCACGCGCTCGCGTAGGGTATGTTCCCTTCATTCGATAACAATGAGAGGTGTTCCGTGCCAGCACGATTCGAAGTCGAGCTTCTGGAGCGTTGTCTGTGTGGTGCCGAGATTCTCACGTGCCGATTCTCCCGGCCTGCTGAATACGCGTTCCGAGCAGGGCAGTGGTTCAGGTTGTTCCTGCATACGCCCGATGACGAGATCGCCGAGACGTTCTCGCACTGCTCGGCACCGTTCGACGATGAGATCGTGATGACGACGCGCCTGTCCGGCTCGGTCTTCAAGAACGTGCTCGATGGCCTCGAGGTTGGCGACCGGGTCGAGATCTCCGCATCCGGCGGACGGCTTTCGCTTCCCGAGGGAGCGCAACGGCTGTGCTTTCTGGCGGGAGGGGTGGGCATCACTCCGGTTCGCTCGCTTCTGCGCGCGGCCACCCACGAGGGGCGGGCGTTCGACGACGCCGTGCTCATCTACGGCAACCGAGACGAGAGCTGCGCTCCGTTCGCCGAGGAGTTCAAGGCCATGCAATCAGCAGGGGTGCGCTTGGTGCTGTGCTACGAGCGCCCGAGCGACGACTGGACGGGCGAGCGTGGGTTCATCACCGCCGAGACCGTGCGCCGGCACCTGGAGCCGGTGGAGGGATGCGGCTTCCTGATCGCAGGGCCGCCGGTGATGGTCGAGGCGATGGAGCGAGTGCTCGATGAGCTCGGCGTGCCGGGCGAAGCGCGTACGGTCGAGCACTTCGGTGCGGCGCTCCGGCCAGCCGGATAGCGGAAATCGCAGTGTGACGGTGCGCACCGCTTTGAGCCCGAATTTGCACCCCTATCTGCTGCTTAATCCCTGCTCATGACCGCTTGGCTCGAATCGGCGCCCGTTTAGCCCCGTGTCGTGGCTTTCCAGCGATTTCTCGCTACACTAGGGGACGGCTGAATCTGTCACCGTGCATGCACTTTACGTAGTTGGACCGACCTCGCACTGTAGTGTGCTTTCGCTAGAAGGGCCGAAGAACACTTGTACGACCTCGAAGGGGTCTTGGGGCCCACGGTCACGCAATTCGTCGAGAACCACGTCAGATCCCTTCTGGCGTGGGACATCCTCGTGTTCTTCCATCGCAATCCCGACACCGTGCTCGACGCGTCCGGTCTTGCTTCTCGGCTGGGCCGTCGCGTCGAAGAGATCGAACCCGAGATCGAGATGTTGTGTCAGGGGCGGATTCTTCAGCAGGCGGGTGGCTTGATTCGCTACAAGCCGTCGGCGGAGCTCAAGGCCCAGGTCGGCGACTTCGTTGACGCATGTCAGGATCGCGGACGCCGGCTCGCGCTGATCGCACTCGTGCTTCACCGCATCGGCAAGAGTCCCGGGGACGCGCTCTGACGCTCACGCCTGGCGGGGGAGCGTGGCTCGCGTAGCGCGCTAGAGCGTCTCGGAGACGTCGATGTCCAGCGAGATCGGCTCGAGCACCTCGACGATGTGCAGAGTTGTCGCAGCCAGATCGATCTCCTCCTCGCCCACCGTCTCGATTCCGCGCTTGTCGTATGCGATGCGTACGATCGGTGCGAGGGGGTCGCTTCCCGGCGAGCAGACCACGGCGGCGCTGTGATCCGACAGCCGCACGAGCGCTCCTACCGGGAACGGGCCGAGTACGCTCGCGAAGAGGCGTACGAGGAAGGGGTCGAAGTGCCCCTGGCTCGCCTCACGAAGAATCGAGACGAGCGCCTGATCCATCGTGAGGGCGCCGGTCTCCGACACCGGTCCGGTGAGATTCTCGAAACGATCGGCGATGCTCACGATCCGCGTGTACGGGTGCGTCGCGTAGCCCTCGCACTGTGCCGGGTAGCCAGAGCCATCGGCGAGCATGTGGTGCTCGTAGGCGACGAGCATGGGCGCGACGTCGTCGAGCGCGAGATGCCGCAGCATCTCAGCGCCTGAGCGAGGATGCTCGAGGCGCATCGCCTCGGCCTGTGCCGGGTCGTCGGGATCGAACGCGGTCTTGCCGATATCGTGCAGGAGCGCGGCCGACCCAAGCGAGGTCAGGCTCTCCGTATCGAGCCCCAGCCGACCACCGATGAGCAGCGCGTAGCACATGACGTTGATCGAGTGGTACAGCTGCCGCTCGGTCGGTTGGCGCGACGCCGCCATCCCCAGCACGGCCGCAGCGTCCTGCTCGAGCCGCCGCACGATCGGACCGGGTACGGACCGGGCCTCGGCGACCACACTTAGGTCTCCCGAGGACACCTGCTGCATCATGCCGCGAACGGCCGTCACCGAGCGCCGGAACATCGCGCGGTCGCGCTCGCGCACCGTGTCGGTGTCGTCATCTTCCTCGGTCTTTTCCAGCAGCGAGATCGCGACGGACTGCACGCCTCGCTGCGCAAGAAGCGCCGCGAGATCGAGATCGGGCGCCGGTCGTGAGTTCAGCACTTCGGTCAGCGCGACAGCGTCGGTCGCCGAGAAGTTGGACTTAAAGACGAGCGACTCGATGGTGAGCGACTCGAACATCTCGGCGACGGCGAGCAGGCCCGGCGCCTCGTCGGGCAGGGGCAGGCTGCCGTGATAGAGCCGGCCTTGGTGGACGTTGAGTACGAGCGGCTCGGCCGCAGCGGCCTCACGCACCGCGACGGCGAGTTCTGTGAGCGCCTCGCCATACGCCGGGTGCGCGGGCGGGTAGAGCTGCACCGCGCGGCGCGCGCCTGCGAGGGCGGTGACTGCGCGTGCTGCGGTGTCGCTCACGATGCATCACCCGACCGATGGCGCATCGAAAGCGCCTGCTCGGCGAGCTGCTGTATCTCGATGAAGTGTCCACGCTTAATGAGCGCACGACGAGACGCGAGTTTCGTGAGCGCCTCGTCGGCGGATGAGTCGTGGGAGCGTGCAAGCGCACCGATGACCTCGCGAGCGCGGGCGAAGTCGGCGTTGTCGACATCCAGCTCGCCGAGGTACTTCGCGAGCAGATGCCCCGCACCCTCCAGCGTGCTCTTCGACAGCGCGCGAGCGGCCAGCGCAGACACCTCGTCGGAGGGGTCGCGCATCGCCTTATCGAGCAGCGGCAGTACGGCCGGGTCGCTTGCGGACGCCAGCGCGCTGATGATGTCGCGCCGCGCCTGCTCTTCCGGTCGGCCGAGCAACGCTTCGATGGTCTGCATCGACCGCGGTCCTCCTTCGGCGCCGAGGCGCTCGACGATGGGCCCAAGTTGGAACCACTGTACAGAAGGCGCGAGAACGATGAGCAGATCGATCAGGCGCTTGCCCATGAGCTCCTCGGCAACCTCGAGTCCTTCGGCCTTGTGGGTGACCGCCTCGGCCGCTATCGCCGAGTGGACCTGCTCGCCGGTGAGCGCGACGACGTCACGCACTGCGGGGATCAGCGAGCGGTCGTCGAGGCACGCTCGGACGAAGGATCCCGCGGATTCGGGCGTGATCGCGACGACGAGCGCCTGTTGGACGCGAGCAGCGAGCTCAGGCCATTCGACGCGCCGCGCTGAGCGCGAGATGAGCTCCGCGAACACGTTGGCCACCAGCGCGACCTCGCCGCGCTCGAGCAGGCGAGGGATCATCGCCGCGATGCTCTCCGCATCGGCCGCGTACTCCTCGTAGGCGTTCTGGCAGTCGAGCATCGCGAGCATGGTTCGCACGCCCGCGGTGTCGAGCATCGCTGCAGCCGCGCTGGTGACCTCACGGGCTCGCGTGACGTCGGCATCGTTGACCGCGCCCGCCTGCACGAGGGTGCGGTACGTGCGGTCCTTCTGCGCCAACGCAGGCTCCGGCGCCCCGCTCTCGCGAACATCGAGCATGCGCTGAAGGAATTCGATCTCGCCGGTTCTGCGATTCGTGGCACGTAGCGTCTCGATGACCTCGCGTCGCACGGAATCGGCGTTGTCGCCGAGTGGCAAGTGCACCAAGGCGCTCGACAAGGCGAGCATGTTGCTGCCGAAGCTCCCACCGAGCAGGGCCTTCGTGATGTCGCCCGCGTCCATCATCGGGAACACCCGGGCAGCGAGCTGTCGGGTTTCGCCCGGTTCAAGCGCCAGCGTGAAGAACGCGTCGCGGTTCGCAGGCTCGTGCGTGGCAAGGGAGTCGGAGAGCGCCTCGGCGAGGCTCTCCTGTCCGTAGTCACCGGTGACGTCGACGAAGTGGTCGATGCTCGAGCGCAGCGTCTCCTTGCCGGCGGCCGAAGCGGTGCCGAACCATGAGTTGAGCTGAGAGGGGCTGTCGGCCATCGCCTGGAAGCTCGCCTCGGACCCGATACCACCCGCTCCGCCGCCCTGTTCGACAGCGACAAGCTGTACGTCGGTGAGGTGGACGGTGAACACGCCGGCGGCTGCGATGGCCGCGCCGATCCCGCCTTCGGCGCGCACCTCGTCAGGGGCGCGCGAGACGACGGTGAGGAAGCGAAGCAGGTCATCGGCGGTGGTGCCCGGGGCGATCTCGATCAAGGCGACGCCGTGGTCGCGCAGTTCGTTTGCGAACTCCAGGGTCACCACGATGGCGGTCGCCACCGGCTCGCCCTCGAACGCGAAGCCTTCTCGGGCCACCGCGAGCTTGAGCGGGGATGGGACCGCAGCGAACTGCTCTTCGAGCGCGACGATCGCGGAGTCGATGGTCTGACGGGGGATGGGGCTCGATGGTGGATACAACCGCAACGAGCGCGTCGCTGTGGACAGCGCGCGAAGCACGTTCTCAAGCGTACGAACCTGTTCGGGCTCGATAGCCATTCCACCCCCTCCCGCCGATACGGCGTGACGAAGAACGGGCGCAAGCCCCCCGCTGCCCCTCCATCTTATCGGTGTTCCCGCGCGTACAGTTGAATATGCGATGCGTTTCTTTGGATGAATCGCGTGGCCACCTGCTTTGAACGGCGGTTTGGCGTCGGCCGATACTGCTAACCTATGCCGTATGGATAACCTCTGGCTGCAGGTCGTACTGATCATCGCCCTCGTCGCTTTGGAGGGCTACTTCGCCGCTGCGGAGATCGCGCTTATCTCGGCGAGACGCGCCGCGCTTCAGCAGCGTGCCGAGGAGGGCTCGAAGGGCGCGAAGGCGGCACTCGCCCTCACCGACGACCCCACCCGGCTGCTCGCGACCATCCAGATCGGCATCACCTTCGTCGGCTTCCTCGCCGCTGCAGCCGGCGCCGTGGCGCTTGCCAAGCCGCTCGAGGAGTGGCTGGCGGGACTGGGCATGCCGCTGCTCGCGAAGGTCGCGCCCGGGCTGTCGGTACTCGCGGTCACGCTCGTCATCAGCTACGTCACGCTCGTGTTCGGCGAGCTCGTTCCCAAGCGCATCGGCCTGCAGCGGGCCGAGCGCGTCGCGGTCTCAGTGGCCGGCGCCATCACCTGGCTCGAGCGCGCGTTCGCGCCGCTCGTATGGCTGCTCACAGTCTCGACCACCGCCGTGTCGCGCGCGACCGGCCTCAAGCTCGAGGGCGGCCGGCCGGGGGTCTCGGAAGAGGAGATCAAGCTCCTCGTCACCGAGCAGGGATCGCTCCTCGAAGAAGAGAAGCGCATGATCCACGAGATCTTCGAGCTGGGGGATACCGTGGTGCGCGAGATCATGGTGCCGCGCGTGGACATGGCGCTTGTCGAGGACACGGAGACCGTCGAGCAGGCCGCGTCGAGGCTGCAGGGTACCGGCTACTCCAGACTGCCGGTCTTCCACGAGGACCACGACCGTATCGTCGGGCTCGTCCTGCTCAAGGACCTCATCACGCCCCTCTCGGACGGCAAGGGCTCCACGAACGTCACCGAGCACATGCGCGAGCCGGTGTTCGTGCCCGAGACCAAGGGCATCCTCCCGTTGCTCGCCGAGATGCGTGCCACGCGTAACCAGATGGCGATCGTCGTCGACGAGTACGGCGGCACGGCGGGTCTCGTGACGCTCGAAGACATCGTCGAGGAGATCGTGGGTGAGATCGCCGATGAGTTCGACCGCGACCACCGCTACATCACGCGCGTCTCGGACACCGTGTGCGTCATCGATGGACGGCTCTCGATCGAAGAAGCGCTCGAGCGTGGTCTGCCCGTCGAGGAAAGCGACGAATACGAGACGGTCGCCGGGTGGCTTCTGGCCAAGCTTGGGCACATTCCTGTCACGGGCGAGAGCTACGACCGGAAGAACCATTCGTTCCGGATACAGTCGATGCGGCGCAGCAGGATCTCCCTGGTACGCGTGACGTCGAGTCACCCGCCCTGCGACCCAGCGCCAGCCGAGGAGCCAGACGATGCCGAGAATCGCAGCAGCTAAGCCCACCCAGCCCGGGATGGCGATCGACGCGCACGTCCACCTGTTCACACGCCCGCTCATGATGGAGATGATCGAGCGCCCCGAGACCCCCCAGCGCTTCAAGGACGCCGCCAAGAGCGGCAAGTGGGGCCGACGTGATCAGCTCCAGACGCTGCCGGACATGGGGCCCGACGAGTGTGCCGAGTGGTACGTGAGCCGCATGGAGGCCGCCAACGTCGCCAAAGCGCTCATCGTCTCCGTCTTTCCTGAGTCGCAGTACACGCGCGACTTCTTGGCCGCCGCCAACGGTCACATCCACGCGTTGTGCAACGTCGATCCGCGCGATCCCGGTGCGCCGGCGTTGCTCGAGCGTGAGATGGCGGCAGGCTACCGGGGCGTGAAGCTCTATCCGGTCAATCGCGGCTACAACCTCTCGGACCCCTCCTTTCGCCCGCTCTTCGAGAAGGCCAACGAGCTCAAAGCGAACCTGATCATCCACTACGGCGTCACCGTCGATCCCACGGGCGATCTGCGCAACGCAGACCCCATCGACCTGTCTCCCGTGGCACGCGACTACCCCGACCTCACGTTCGTCATCGCGCACTTCGGCGCCGGGTGGCTCGACAGCGTTCTACGGCTCGCTTACCAGTGCAAGAACGTGTGTGTCGACTCGAGCGGCACCAACAACTGGATGGACTACTACGTGCCCAAGATGACGCTCGCCGAGGTCTTCGAGCGTTGCTTGACGGCCATGGGACCCGAGCGCGTGCTCTTCGGCACCGACTCCGGCACCACCGCGCCCTACCGCGCGTGGATCCGCTACATGCAGGAGCGCACGCTCGAGGAGATGGGGCTGTCGGACACCGACCGCGATCTGATCATGCGCGCCAACGCCTCGCGGATCTTCCGGCTCGACGAACCGCTGCTTCCCGGAGGCGAGTGACGATGACCGCGTGCGAACACGACCACTCCGAGGGAAACCGCCGAGCACCGCAGGTCGACTACGACGTCTTCGTGAACTGGGATGCGCGCCTGACGCGTGAGGCCCCGTTCTTCCGACGCATCTTCGACGAGGTCGGTGCAACGCGTGTCATCGACGTCGGAGCCGGTAGCGCTCGGCACTCGCTCATGTTCGCCTCGTGGGGGCTGACCGTCGACTCGGTCGATCCCGACGACTCGATGCTCGAGCAGGCCGAGCGCAACATCGCCGACGCTGCCGAGCGGGTCGCCGAGTCCGGTGGCGCGGTGCGACTGACGCGGGGCGGCTTCGGCGAGCTCGCGACGCTCGGGCTCGCCGGCGCCGATGCGCTCATATGCACAGGCAACGCGCTGCCGCACGTGCGCGACCACGCGGGGCTGCGAGAGGCGTTCGCCGATTTCGCGGCCGTCGTGCGTCCCGGAGGTGCGGTCGTGCTGCACCTTCTCAACCACGCGCGGCTCCTCGGCGCCAAGCCGCACGCCATACCGCCGGTCGTGCGCGAGACCGAGGAGGGCACACTCGTCTTTCTGCGGGTGCTCGACTACCCGGCCGACCGTGACGTGATCGGCTTCGACTTCCTCACGCTGACGCGCGACCCCGCCGGGACGTGGGACCTCGCGTCTCGCCGCTCAGAGCACGTCGCGTTGCCGGCGCAGCTGCTGCAGCGCGAACTCGAGGCCGCCGGCTTCGAGCGCGTTGAGTTGCTCGGCGGGCACGACGGACATGCGCTGTCAGACGCCGACGAGAGCGTGATCGTGGTGGCGCGGCGGGCGGCGGGCGTCTAGCGGTTCGCGCCCGCCTCGGCCAGCACGTCGGGTCCCAGTTCGCAGCGCCGCTCGAGCGCGTCGTCGCACGCCGCCACGGGCGAGTGCGGCTCGGCGGGTAGCCAGCGACGCAGCGCAGGCTCGCCGATCAGCGCCGCGTACACGTGGCACAGCGGCAACCCGGCGACGTTCTGGTAGCAGTCGCACGTCCCCACCGACGCGACCTGCGCCTCGATGTTGTAGGCGCCCGCGCAGCCCAGGAACGTCCCCATCGCCATCCAGGCCTCGATGCGGCAGTCCGACAGCTCCTGCATCGCGACGTCGGTCGTCACCGCGAACGTGACCGGCTCGGCGAGTTCGGGGGTGAGCGCTGCGACGCCGGTCACGACCTGATGCGTGCGCCCGGACAGCGCGCGAAGCATGCGCCAGGCATCCCGCTCGTCGCGCGGCTTGCCGAGCACGGCGCCGTCGAGCACGACGATCGTGTCGAAGCACAGCACGAGCCCGGTTGCGCCGTGACCCTCGTCGCGCGCCGCGGTGGCCTTCTCGGCGGCCAGCGAGGCAGCGAGTGCCGCGGGGTCGCTGGCCAGCGGCGAGTCGAGGTCCTCGGGCGTGTCGACCGCGGTGGCAGCGAACGGCAGCCCGAGCCACTCGAGCAGCCGGCGCCGGCGTGGCGACTGCGATGCCAGCACGACTTCAGCGGGTGCGGGGTGCTCGGGTAGCGAGGTTGTGGGCGTATGTGGGCTCTCGGGATTCACACGCAGATGATAGCGCGGCCCGACGTCGGCTCGTGCGCCTATAATGTACGCGGCGCTGATTGGGCGGCGGCACATAGAAGGGCGAGGCGTGGCACCTGAGCCGAACAGCGGGGGTGTACCTGCGGTCATCGAGCGCTTCGTGCGCCAGCTCGCCATCGCCTACAAGGCCGTGTCGCTGTATCCGCCGTCGAGCGCGATTCCGCGCGAAGCCGGTCGCAACACCGTCGCCGTCCTCGAGGAGGCCCTCGCACATCTCCCCGAAGTGCGAATCGCCGTCACCCGAGACGGGCTGTTCTTCGACGAGATGCCGATCCTCGACGGTCGTCAGGGCATCCTTTCGTTCGCACGCGAGTTCTACAACCGAATGCTCTCGGACGTCCGCTTCCACTCCGGCACCGATGCCGATGACCTCCTCGCGTTTCTCACGCTGCTCAGCGTGCCAGCCGAGGAGCTTGCGGCGACCGGGGGGTTCGAGACCCGGTTCTGGGAGCAGAACGTCGGCACCATCACCGTCACCGAGGCGCGTATCGCGCTGATCGACGCCGAGGCACCCGCGTTCCTCGACGAGACCAAGGCGCTCACGGTCGAGGAGATCGACGACCTGGTGGCGCGCGCACGCCGGGGAGCCGCCGGCGAGCAGACCACCATCGCCCGCTTCATGAGCAACCCCGCCGCCGTCCGAGACTATCTCAGCGAGTCGCTTCTGGCCGGCGGTGCATCGGGCTTCGAGCGCATGTCCGATGCGTTCTTCCGGCTCGCGCACCTCGCGTGGGCGCTCGAGGACGACCAGCGCGACGAGCGCATGCGCTCCCTCGCGGAGGCGGCCCTGGGGCTGGCGCAGGACGTCCGTAGCGAACTGCTCGCCGAGAAGCTCCTGCCGCAGGCGCGAAGCTCGGCTCCGCTCGCTGCGGTGGTGCGCCAGATGGAGGCCGAGGAGCTCTGCCGCATGTTCGCCACGGGTTCGACCACCGAGGGCGTTCGCATCGCGATGGTGCGCGCGATTCGCAATCTGAGCACCATCTCCGGCATCGACAAAGACGGACTCATGCGAGCCGCTGGGTCGGTGTTGCTCGAGCAAGGCATGTCCGCCGATGAGATCGACTCGATTCTCGCGGAAGCCGCGCCTGCGCAGCTTCCCGTAGTCGACACGTCGGGCGCGGCGTTTTCACGGCCCAGCGACGTGGTCATCGAGCTGATCGACAAGGCCCCGATGGCTGCGCAGTCCACCGATGCCGACCCCGAGATCGTCGCACTGCGTGAGGAGGCCGCGCACGGCATCACCGACGGCGACGTCATCGCGGCGCTCGTCACGCTGGTCACCCTCGACGACAGCGGCGAGGCGTTCGACGTGACCATGGGCCGCATCGAGAGCGCGGTCAGCCTGCTCATCGAGCGCGGCGAGTTCGAGGTCGCGGTCGAGGTGTCGGCGATGATCGGTGCCGCCTCGCAGAGCGGCTCGCTGTCGGCGGAGCAGCGTACGCGGCTCGCCCGCTCGGTCAGTCACTTCGCGAGTCCGCGTGACCTGCGCTCGATCGTGCAGGCGCTCCGCGTCTACCCGCAGCACTCAATCGAGCACGAGTCAGCCACCCGGCTCATCGCGATGCTCGGCTCGCTGGCCATCAAGCCGATGCTCGACCAACTCGCCGACGAGCCCGACATGGCCGCGCGCAAGAGTCTCGTGGAGACGCTGAGCGCGCTCGCGCCCGCATACATCGCCGAGCTCGGCGAAGGAGTGACCGACCCACGCTGGTATTTCGTGCGCAACGTCGTCAGCATCCTCGGCTCCACGAAGTCGCCGACGATCCTGCCGTACCTCGAGCGCGTGCTGCGGCATCCGGACGCGCGCGTCCGACGCGAGACCGTGCGTGCGCTGTCGAACCAGGGCGACAGACTCGCCGCTCAGATGATGATCCAGTACCTCTCCGATGAGGATGCGCAGAATGTGCAGCTCGCCGCGCGGTTCATCGGGCAGAAGGGCATGACCGATGCCGTCTCGGCGCTCGAGCAGGTGGCTCGCGGCGAGGGCCGCGGCAACCGTGAGATGGGGCCGCGCGTCGAGGCGATCGAAGCGCTCGGACGCCTCCGGGCCGTTCAAGCGCTACCCACGCTGCAGTCGTTGGCCGGACGCCGGGCCCTGCTCGGCGGCGGCAAGTCGCGCGAGCTGCGCAGCGCCGCCGAGACCGCGATCCAACGCGTGCACGGGAACGGCGGTGCCTCATGAGCGACTACGCGCCGATCATCGGTGAGGGCACCGTCTCCGGAAAGTACTCACTCGAGCAGGTCCGCCGCACGCGTGATGTGCTGGCGCGGATCCATGCCGTACGCCGAGCCGCACGTTTCTATCCGTTCGAGCACCCGTCGGTCGGTGCGGCCATCGACGATCTCGACGCCGTGCTGCGCGCCTACTACGACGAGGGAGCCGACGTTCAGCTCGTGTTCCTCGATGGCGAGGTGCTTCTCGGCGAGCAACTGCTGACCGAGGAGTCGGTGCTCTTCGATCAGCTCGGCCGAGAACTCAGCGCGATGGGCATCGGCGCGATTCACTTCCGCGCAGGGACGACGCGCACAGAACTCGTGCGTGCGATGCGCGTGGTCTCGGCGAGCACCAACGAGATCGAGGAGGCCGGGGGAGTCGAAACGCTCACAGCCGCGGCGCGACTGACCAGCGTCGAGATCGGGCTCGTGGGCGTCATCCAGATCGGCCCCGAGGAGCGGCACGAGATATCCGAGGACGCCCGCATGGCGTTCGACGGTGCGATCTCGGTCATCCGAGAGATTCACTCGGCCATCGCGTCGGACGCCGGAGTGGCGCCTCGGCGGGTCGCCGGGGTCACGAAGTCGCTCGTCGACAACGTGTTGTCCGATCGCAGTGCGATGCTCCAGATGGCAGGGCTGAAGAGCTTCAGCGAGTACACCTACTACCACTCGGCCAACGTCGCGATCCTCTCGGTGGCGCTCGGCTCGACCGTCACGCGTGACCCGCATTTCCTCAGCGCCCTGGGTTCCGGTGCGTTGCTGCATGACATCGGCAAGCTCGAGGTAGGGCTCGACATCATCGAGAAGCCCGGCAAACTCGACGCCGAGGAGTGGGAGCGTGTGCGCAGGCACCCGATGCTCGGCGCGAAGATGGCGTCGCAGATGGCCGGAGTGGACAGCGCCGTGCTGCTCCCGATTCTCGAACACCACATGGCGTGGGACGGCAGCGGGTATCCGTCGCGCACGCCGCGACGCAAGCAGCACGTCGCGAGCCGCATCGTCGCGATCGCCGACAGTTACGACGCCATGACCTCGAATCGCAGCTACTCGGCGGCGCGCGCACAAGACGTTGCGATGCGCGTGATCGTCGAAAGTGCAGGCTCGACGCTCGACCCGGTCCTCGTCAGGCTGTTCGCGCGCATGATGGGTGCCTACCCGCCGCGCTCGGTGATACTGCTCTCGGACAATCGTGTTGCGGTGGTGGTCGCGCCCTCCGAGGACGATCCGCACAAGCCCCGCGTTCGCGTGATCGCGAACGCCGACGGCACGACCGTGACGCCAGTCGAGATCGCGCTCGACGCGCGACCGGAGCTGAGCGTTCTGGGGCTCATCGACCCGGCGACGCTCAACATCGATATCGACGACTACCTCTGACGCAAGGGGAGAGACCATGGCTTCGAGCTCCAATCGGACTCGTCTGACCGCTATTGCCGGTGCGATCGTGGCAGCGGTGCTGTTCATCGGGCTGCCGTTCGCGCAGTGGCTCGCGCGCGTGTGGGTCGACTACGCGTGGTTCTCGGACATGGGGCAGCGCGACGTGTTCGTCACGCGCATCACGTCCCAGCTCGCCGTGGGCGCTGTGTTCGCCGTGGTGGCCTTCGTGATCCTGTTCGTGAACATGCGCGTCGCGCGCTCAATGGCACCGCGACTGGTGCCCGTGACGCTACCCGAGGGTCTGCCTGTGCAGGTCGAGGAGTGGCTGACGCGGGTTCGCGGTGGCATCGGGCCGCTGCTGGACAAGGCGATCATCGGCGCTGCGGTCCTGTTCGCGTTCACCAACGGCGTCGAGATGTCCCACAGCTGGGAGACGTTCCGCCTCGCCCTCTCGTCTGTGCCGTTCGGTCTCAATGACCCGCAGTTCGGACGCGACGTAGGGTTCTTCGTCTTCAAGTTGCCCGCCTACAGCCTCGTGGTCGAGTGGCTGTTTGGGATCCTGTTCCTGACCACGCTGCTCACAGCGGTCGTCCACGTGCTCGACGGCGCCATACAGCCGTGGGCGAAACTCAAGGGCTTCGCGCCGCACGTCAAGGCGCACATCTCGGTGTTGCTCGCGCTGTTCGTGCTTACGTGGGGCTTCAGCTACTGGATCGACATCTGGAAGCTCGACTTCTCGCCGACCGGCCAGATCATCGGGGCCGGCTACACCGACATCCACGCGCAGATACCCGCGTTCAAGATCCTCATCGTGATCTCGCTGCTGACCGCGGTGCTGCTCCTCGCCAACATCCGATTCCAGGGCTGGCGCCTGCCGGCGATCGCGCTGGGTGTGTGGGTGGGCGCATCGGTGCTGCTCGGCGCGGTGTGGCCGGCGCTCGTGCAGCAGTTCGTGGTGGCGCCCAACGAGGCCTCGGCCGAGGCGCCCTACATCGAGCGCAACATTGCGATGACACGAACTGCGTTCGGGTTAAACGACGTGGAGGGCAAGAGCTTCCCCGCCTCCGAGAACCTCACGGCACAGGACGTACTCGACGACCGGCAGACGCTGTCCAACGTGCGGCTGTGGGATCCGAGCATCGTGTCGCAGGGTTACACGCAGCTGCAGTCCATTCGAACCTACTACGAGTTCCCCGACGTGGACGTGGACCGCTACAGCATCGAGGGCACGACGCAGCAGGTGCTCATCTCGGCGCGTGAGATGAACAGCGCGCAGCTGCCCGACACCTCGCAGACCTGGGTCAATCGGCACCTCGTCTACACGCATGGGTTCGGCATCGTGATGAGCCCGGTCAACGCGTCGGATTCGCGCGGCATGCCCAAGTTCCTCATAGGCGACGTGCCGCCGCGAACGACCGTGCCGTCGCTCAAGACCGATCAGCCGCGCATCTACTTCGGCGAGCTCACCGACGACTACGTGGTGGTGGACACCGGCATCAAGGAGTTCGACTTCCCGCTTGGTGACAAGAATGCCGAGTACGAGTACGCCGGCAAGCAGGGCGTTCCGATCGGTGGGATGCTGACGCGCGTAGCGTGGGCGATGCACCTCGGTTCGAGCCAGGTGCTGTTCTCGGAGTACGTGAAGCCCGAGAGCCGCGTACTCATGCGACGCAACATCATGGATCGCGTGGAGGCGCTCGCTCCGTGGCTCTCCTATGAGGGCGACCCGTATCCGGTGCTCGTCGACGGGCGCATCCTGTGGGTCATCGATGCCTACACCACGTCGAGCAACTTCCCGTACTCCGAGGGGCTGCCCGGCTCGACCATCAACTACATGCGCAACTCCGTGAAGGTCACCATCGACGCATTCGACGGCACGACGCACTTCTACGCGTTCGACCCGACCGACCCGGTCCTTGCGGCGTGGATGTCGGTCTTCCCTTCGCTCGTCGAGCCCGCCGACAAGATCCCGGCGAAGATCCGCGAGCACTTCCGCTATCCGCAGGGGCTTTTCGAGGCGCAGGCCGAGATCTACCGCACCTATCACATGACCGACCCTCGGGTGTTCTACAACAAAGAAGACCAGTGGGAGATCCCCGGCGAGCGCAAGGGCGAGATCATGGAGCCGTTCTTCGTGCTCATGCGCCTGCCGGGCGAGCAGGAAGAGCACTTCTACATCATGCAGCCGTATACGCCGCGAAACCGCGACAACATGATTGGGTGGGTGGCGGCCAACTCGGATCCGGCCGACTACGGCAAACGCACGGTCTACCAGTTCCCCAAGGAGCGCGTCGTGCTCGGTCCCGAGCAGGTGAGCGCGCAGATCAACCAGGACGCCGCGATCTCGCCGCAACTGTCGCTGTGGAACCAGCGGGGGAGCCGGGCGATCTTCGGCAACATGATCGTCATCCCGATCAAGGACTCGATCGTCTACGTGCAGCCGCTCTACCTGCAAGCCGAGACGACGGCGATCCCTGAGCTCACCCGGGTGCTCGTGGTCTACGCCGATAAGGTCGAGATGGAGCGCACGCTCGAGGCCGCGCTGCTCAAGGTGTTCGGGCAAGTGGCCCCCACCAGCACCGAGACGTCGACGGTGACGCCCGGACAGAGCGTGACCGCAGCGGCTGCACGCAAGCTCTTCGCCGAGGCGACGGCTGCGCAGAAGAAGGGCGACTGGGCGACCTACGGCGCGAAGATCGCCGAACTGGGCAAGGTTCTCGAGCAGTTGGTCTCGGCAGAGGCGAGCGCCACGAAATAGCAGGTCGTTCCGAATAGAACAGCAGACGAAACGCATAGAATAGCCGCATCGCACAAGCCCTGGAAACCCAGGGCTTGTGTCGTTTTGGCAACGTTCCTGCTATACTCCCTGAGTCCTACAAGGTACGTAGCCCCACCATGCTCGGCCGGATGACGATCAGAACGGCCGTTGGACCGCAGGGTGGACGCTGGCAAACAAGACTGATCGGATCGGCCCTAACGGCTCGCCGAATGAACGTGGCGAGTACAGAACGACCGAGAGATGTTGCATAGGTCCAAAGCCAAAGAGCATAGCGCTTCTCTGGCACGAGACGATGGCGAGTAATCGCCCCTCGTGGCCGGATGCGAGGCAGCTAGCTATTCCCCCAGCCCCACTCGCTGTCTTTAGGGACGTACTGTGCCCCTGTTGCTTCCGTGCCGTCGTCTGCCCTGAACCCAACGGAAGGAAGAGACTTTGTATCGCAGCTCCAATTCGTACTCACACATCGTCAGGACCGCCCTCATCATCATTTTCGCGGTCATGTTCGTCGCCGTGGCGGCAGCTCCGGCATTCGCACTGAGTAAGAGCCAGAAGTCCGCAATCAAGATCATCAAGCGTGAAGCGAAGAAGAAGCATCTCAAGAAGGCCGACGTTCGTGCGCTCCTCAAGATCTGCAAGCGTGAGAGCAACTACCATCGACTGTCGCGCAACCGTTCGTGCAAGGGACTGTTCCAGCTCAAGACGAGCTTCGGTCGTAAGTACTGGACCAACCCGGCCTGGAACACCCGCAAGGCGATCCGCTACATCAAGCATCGCTACGGCACCCCACGCGCCGCTCTGCGGCACTGCTACCGCTACGGCTGGTACTAGTCGCTACAAGCACCGCGGAAGAAACTGAATGCCACCGACGGCGCCGGAATTCCGGCGCCGTCGTCCGTTTTGGGTATCTTGAATGCAGCACACGCACCACACCGAGGAAGGTCCTACCGATGACACCTGCCGAGGAGAACGTCCCGGCGCACGAGGATCAGACCGCTGCGCCTGCCCCTGAGGTACCCGCCGAGCCAAGCGCCACGCCGACCGGCGAGCCTGGCGCGGGCGAATCTGCTGCTGCTCCCGACCCCGGACCGCAGCGAGAGTCGCTCGCCGACGCGATCGCCGACCTGCTTCAGATGGCGGTCAACTGGCTGCGCGCCGAAGCGTCGGATCTCATGCGCGACAAGGTCGTGCTTCCGACTCAGCAGCTTGGGCTCACGCTTGCCTCGGCGATGGCTGCGGCCGCACTCATGGTCATCGGACTCGGATTCGTGTTCGTTGCTATCCTCATGGTGCTCGCCAAGTACCTCACGTGGCCCGGAGCGCTCGCGCTCGTCGGGACATTGATTCTGATAGGCGCCGGAATCTTCACCTACATCAAGATGAGGAGCGTCCAGAAGTGAACGCCGACCCCAAGCAGCCTCTGACCATCGCGCCGGAAGAGCGTGTGACGCTCGATCAGCTTCGTCACCGTACCGAGGAGATCGCCAACCTCGCCAAGGTCGAGGGCAAGGAGATCGTGCACCAGGTCTACGAGGAGAACTTCAGCAAGGCCGTACTTGTCGCCGTCGGCGTGGTCGTGGTGGCCGCGTCGCTTGCGTACTTCCTCGGTTCGCGGGCCGGTCGCCGCGTGCCCGAGCCTCCACCGCCGTACGGGTACTAAGGTAAAGGGGTAGGTCGTGGGATCGTTGAAGATCGAGCGCATCGAGGTGGGGCCCGAGCGCATCGAAGCAGTTGTACGGGTGACCGATCACGGGTTCGCCCGCACGTCGTCGTGTCCGGGGCTGCCCGAGCGCGTCGTCGAACTGCTTCCCGGGCTCAAGCGCCATTCATGCGAGAACGGCTCGGCGCACGGCCATCTGGCCGAGCTTGCCGACACAGAGACACCGCATCTGCTCGAGCACGTCGCCTGCGAACTGATGGCGATGTCGGGTTCACCGCGCACGCTACGTGCCGAGACGGCCTGGGACTTCGCTGCCGACGGACCCGGTGTTTACCGAGTGCGTATGGACTACGACGACGACCTCGTGTGCCTCGGCGCCCTGCGCAACGGGGTGGAGGTCGTCGACTGGCTGTTCGATCCCACGCGGGTTCGCCCCGACGTGGATCGCGTTGTCGAGGACCTGTCGGGCTTTCGCGCTCGCGAGGTGTAGCGGACGGTGCCGGCACGCGGGATGGCGGTCGTCGCCGTGCTCATCGCCGGGCAGGCACTCTTCGGACTCGTGGCGGCTGTGGCACTTGTGGCTGCGCGCAAGCGCGCCAGCAAGCGTGCGGTCATCCAGGTCGCGCTCATCATCGGCGCCGTCGAGTCGTTCGTGCTCGCTGTGGGCGCGGCTGCGGTGAATGCCGCGCGGGGAGGCAGCGAAGCGCTGACCACGGGGCTGCTCTGGTACGCGGCCGGTGGATGGATCATCGTGCAGGTGGGGATCTGCGTGTGGTGGTTCTGGGCGTGGTGGATGGGGCGTGGCGCCGAAGAGCACTGAGTGCGGGGGATGCACGCGCAGGGTATCGAGCCCTCCGCAGTCCACACTAGAATTCGGGCCCGCTTCAGATTCCGGTTAGGCCTTCGCGGTATTTCTGTGCCCGCACGACTGCTTGTCCGCGGGTTGCAGAACCGATACCGCAGGAGGTAACATTTCTTGTGCCGAAGCTGAAGCGGAGGGCCTCCTGTGAAGATCAGATCGGTGAAGCCCAACAACCACAAGCGTGCGTTCGACGTCGCCACCGACGCAGGGGACTTCTCGATGCCGTACGCGAAGGTCGCGCCTTCGCCGTCCGCGGCAAACCGAGTCACGGAAGTCGCTGCGGACCCGGACTTCGGCCGTGAGGCGTTCACCTACGTGCTCGAATCCGGCGCTGAGGGTTCGGTCCACATGGATGCGGTGCTCGAGTACAACGAGGAGCCGTCGTACATGCGCGATCTGCTCCTCTACAAGCTCACAGTCGCGGCCCAGGATGCGATGCGGCGCAGCCCGCTCTCACAGCGCGAGATCACACGTCGCGCCGGCACTTCGCCGGCGCAGGTCCAGCGGCTGCTCGACCCCACGAACCGCTCAAAGTCGGTCGACCGGCTCATCGTCTTGCTCGGCGCGATGGACTGCGAGGTGGACTTCACGGTGCGCCCTGCGCGGTCTTCGCGTTGACCTGCGGCGTTGACCTGCGCTATCGTGCGCGTCACACCTGAAGCGGCTCGCCGCCACGGACTGGATAGAACACCACGGACGTGAGGGAAGAGGGTGCGCGAGCATCCAGCCACCCCTCCGAAGTCCTCCGCCAGGGAAGCCGCACGCGGCACCGGAAGCGGATCGGCCCCGGACCGGTATCCCGGGAATTGAGGTCTTGCGAAGCGCTCCCGGCGCTCGCGGGACGAAGATTGGTGGTACCGCGAATGCCCCCTCGCCCAATCAGGCGGAGGGGGTGTTGTTGTTTCCGGGCAAGGGTGGACGACATGGGTACTGCCAGAGTGGTGTTCGACCGGTGGCACGACCGCTATGCCGAGCGGCTCGCGGGCGTGCGTTCCAGCGCGGTTCGCGACCTGTTCGCGGCGGCATCGCGCCCCGACATGATCTCGCTGTCCGGCGGCATGCCGGCCGTGGGGCTCGTCTCACACGACGCGGTCGCTGCTGCCGCCCGCGACGCGGTGCGTCACGAGGGTTCGGCTGCGCTCCAGTACGGTTCAAGTAGCGGTCGGCCCGAGATCCGGGCGCTCATCGTACAGCTCATGGGCGAGATCGGCGTGCGGCTTTCCGCCGACGACCTGCTGGTCACCGCGGGCGCACAGCAGGCGCTCGATCTCCTCGCCAAGACGTTCATCGATCCCGGCGACGTGATCATCGCCGAGGGGCCAACCTACGTGGGAGCGCTCCAGGCGTTCTCGGCATACCAACCGGAGATCCGCTGCGTGCCCATGGACGACGACGGCATGCGCATGGACCTGCTCGAGGCCGAGCTCAGGCGAGTGGGCGTGCGCGGCGCTAAGTTCATCTACACGATCCCCAACTTCCAGAACCCCGCCGGCGTGACGATGTCGCCGGAGCGCCGTCGACGGCTACTCGAACTCGCACGCGAGTACGACATCCCGGTGGTCGAGGACGACCCGTACGGGCGTCTGCGTTTCGACGGCGGTCACATGAAGCCGCTGCGCGCCCTCGACGACGAGGTCATCTACCTCGGCACGTTCAGCAAGATATTCGCGCCCGGACTGCGGTTGGGATGGGTCACCGCACCCAAGCCGATCCTCGCCAAGATACTGCTGGTGAAGCAGGCCGCCGACCTGTGCGGCTCGAACTTCGCGCAGGTCACGGCGGAGCGCTACTTCCAGGGCACCCGCTGGCGCCGTACGCTGCAGAAGCTCACGAGCACCTATGCCGAGCGCCGCGACGCGATGATCACCTCGCTCGAGGAGCATTTCCCCGCCGAGGCGCGCTGGACCAAGCCCGACGGCGGCTTCTTCGTGTGGGTGGAGCTGCCCAAGTTCGTCGACTGCAATTCGATGCTCGCCGAGGCGGTCGAGCGCGGCGTGACCTACGCGCCGGGTGACGGGTTCTTCCCGGACGGCCGTGGCAAGAACTGCATGCGGCTCGCGTTCTGCTACGCCGAGCCCGAAGCGATCAACGAGGGAATCCGCCGACTGGCCGAGGTCGTCGAGGACCGGCTCGAGCTCTACCGCGCCTTCATCGCCGCTGGCGCCATCGACGCCGAAGAGGGCGCAGCGTAGCGACTTCTCGGCTAGAATCGAACGTGCACTCGCTTCACGCAGAATCGGGTACATACGGTTTGATGGCTCGGCGAGCACGCTGCCGGGCCAGAGGTATCACGAGGTTTTCGCATCGGACACGGAGGTGCTTTCAGATGTATGACGGATATGGTCGCCGCGGGGGATCGGTGTTCGGCGCATTCCTTCTTGGAGGACTTGTCGGCGCTGTTCTTGGGCTGCTCTTCGCGCCGCGCAGCGGCAAGGAAACGCGCGAGATCATCGCTGAGAAGGCTGAGGAGTACTGGGGCGAGGCCGGCGAGCTCTACGAGACCGGCAAGGAGAAGGTCACGGAGGTCTACGCCACCGGCAAGGAGAAGGTGACCGAGATCGCCTCGACCACCAAGGAGACCGCCGCCGAGAAGGGCGAGGAGCTCCGCGCCAAGATCGACGAGGCTCGTGGCCGCCTGCAGGAGCAGGTCGCTAAGTCGGCCGAGACCGCCAAAACCAAGCTCGACGAGGTCACTCCCGCCGCCAAGGAGGCCGTCGACAAGGCCGCTGCCGGCACGAAGTCCGGACTCGACGCCGCCGCGACCAAGGCCGCCGGTGGACTCGACTTCGTCGCGAAGAAGGCCGCCGTCAACGAGCCTGCTTCGGTCGATCCCGCCGCTGCTGTCGCCGACGTGAAGGCCGCCGTCGAGGACGCCGCCGCAACCGTCGCCGACAAGGCCGGCGACAACCCGCTGCCGTCCCTCTAGGCACGGCTGGTATCTGCTACGCTCGGGCCGGTCCCCTTCGCGGGGGCCGGCCTGTTCTGCGGAAGGACGCTCTGATGCTCACGATTCGCGAACTCGATCGCGCGAAGGTGTTTGGCGAGCCGAACAAGAAGACCGGCATCCGCCGCAAGATCGGCACAGTGGGCTACGTGCTGTTCCATCCCTCCGAGCAGCGCGTCATCGGAATCGCCGTATCACGCACCGACCTCGCGATGATGGTCGAGCGCAAGGACCGCTACGCCGCGTTCGACCGGCTTGCGTTCGTGGACGGCGAGGTACACGTCGACGGCAAGGCGTCGTGGGACGGCGCCGCCGCCAAGCGCCTTGGGATCTCGTGGGATGACACCGTCGTTTGGGCGGGGATGCCCGCTCGCACCGAGGGTGGCACGGTGCTCGGAGTCGTGCGCGATGCCGTGTTCGACGACGAGACCGGAGTGCTCAACGCGCTGGGCCTCTCGGAGGGGATGACCCGAGACGCCGCGGTCGGCGTTCGCGACCTGCCCGCGAGCATGGTGCAAGGGTTCGACGGCGAGGCTGTCGTGCTCACCGATGACGCCGCGGCGGTCGAGGTGGACGGCGGTGCAGCGGCTGCCGCGGGCAAGGCGGTCGCTGTCGCGAAGGTCAAGACCGACGTCGCGATGGACACCGCCACCGAGAAGATCGATGAGGCAGCCGTCGCTGCGGGTGAGGCTGCCGGCAAGGCGGTCGCCTACGCCAAGGTCACGGCGAAGAAGGCGGCCCAGTCCAAGCAGGGCAAGAAGGCGATGGGCTGGTTCAAGTCCATCCGAGACGAAGTCGTCGATGCGATGGGTCCTCCCGACGACGACTAGCCGCACCGCCGTATACTGGAAGCCCCGAGACCTGATCTCCTCTGATTACGGCAGACGATGACTCGAAAACTGCGCCCTCTACAGATCAACGACCTCGCGCTGCTCCCTGTGGGCTGCGCCGGTTGCGCGTTCTGGGAGACCGCGGGGGAGCGCGAGCGCCGCTGCGGGGCGACTCAGGACCCGCAGCTCCAGCGCGACTGGTTCGATCGCGTCGCCGATGAGTGGGGCGCGTGCGGCCGTGTCGCCTACGAGGACGACGAGCTGCTCGGCTTCGTGAAGTACGCGCCGAGCCGCTACTTCCCGCAGTCCCGGACGTTCGCCTCGGCGCCGGAAGACGGCGCGGTGCCGATGATCAGCTGCCTGCACATCTCGGCAGATGCTCGGCATCGCGGCCTCGGGACGGTGTTGCTGCGTGCAGCGTTGCGCGATCTGGTGCAGCGAGGCGAGCGCAGGGTGGAGTCGTTCGCCTTCGCCCAAAGCGGCGCCAACATCGATGACATGCCCATGCTGGGGATGCCGTTTCTGCTGAGGAACGGGTTCGTGGTGACGAATCCTCACCCGCTCTATCCGCTCATGCGGCTTGAGCTGAAGAGCCTTGCGGTCTTCCGCGAGGACCTGGAGTCGGTACTCGAGTCGCTGAGGTTCCCGCTGCGCGTTCCGAGCAGGGCGCCGGCGTCGTTCTCGGAAGAGAGGTAGCGGTCGTGTCCAACCCGCCCAACAAGCCGGGCTCGCGCGAGCGCGTCCGCGATTTCCTTGAGATGCACGACCTTGCCGACAACATCGTCGAGTTCGAGCAGTCGACCAAGACCGCCGCTGAGGCCGCCGAGGCGGTGGGCTGCGAGCTGGGACAGATCGTGAAGTCGCTGGTCGTCGTGGTCGACGGGCAGACGCCCGCGCTCGCGCTCGTCGCCGGGGACCGCCGGGGCGATCTGCCGGCGATCGCGGCCGAGCTCGGTGGCACGAAGGCGAAGATGGCCGACGCCGATACGGTGCGCGCGGCGACCGGCTACGCGATCGGCGGCGTGTCGCCGTTCGCGCTCCCGGATGGCCTGCCGGTGCTCATCGACGACTCGCTCGACCGCTTCGAGGTGGTGTTTCCAGCCGCAGGCACGCCCTCTTCGATGGTGCGGATGTGCCGTGACCACCTGCTCGGCGTGAGCAAGGGCCGCGTGGCACGCATCTCGCACTGAACCGCACTGCAATGCACCCACGATTCCAGCCGTCCACTCAGGAGCTGAGCACTCACTTGTCCGACACCGAACAGACACATCACCACCGACTCGCGCCGTGGCTCCTGGTGCTCGTCGCGTTTTCGCTTGCGGCCATCGCATTCGGATTCGTCATCAGCAAGGAGCACCCGGTTCCCGTGACCATCGACGGTTCGCCCGTGGTTCTCTCGGAGGGCACGACGGTCGCCAACCTCGAAGCGCGGCACCTGCTCACCGCGCAGCCGGGTCGCCTGCTGTCCGTGTCCGGGTCGGTCGTCGAGACGTTGGGCGGCGCGCCTGCGCGGGTCCTCGTCAACGGCCGCGACGCCGAGGCCGAGCAGTACCTGTTCCGCAACGACGTCATCGTCAGCGAGAGCGGCGCGGACACCACCGAGACCACGGTCACGGTGACCGAGCCGATCCCGGTCAAGACTCGCATCACCGGTCGCGGCCCTGTCGTGCGGCTCGCGAACATGGGCTCGGTCGGAATCCGGCGACGCGTTGTGGGCGCGAAATCCAACGAGACCGTCTCGGAGGAGATATTGAAGTCCGCGACCGACATGGTCGTCGTCAAGACCCGGCCACATCCGCACGAGAAGCTCGTCGCCCTGACGTTCGACGACGGTCCCTGGCCCGGTCAGACCGACAAGATTCTCAAGATCCTCGAGAAGGAAGGCATCCACGCGACGTTCTTCTTCCTCGGAGTGCGCGTGAAGCAGGCACCCAAGCTCGCGCGGCAGGTCGCCGAGGCGGGTAATCAGATCGGCAACCACAGCCTGGGTCACCGCAACCTCAAGACCTCCAAACCCAAGGTCATCCGCAAGCAGATCGAGGGTGGGGCGAGCGTTATCTACGAGGCCACGGGCGTGCTGCCAACGTGGTTCCGTCCACCGTACGGCGCGGTCGACGCGCAGGTGTGGAAGCAGGTACGCCTGTCGCGCAGCCACGGCGTGATGTGGACGGTCGACCCGCAGGACTGGAGCCGACCCGGCGTGAAGAAGATCGTGAGCAGGGTGACCAAGCGCGCCAAGAAGGGCTCGATCATCCTGTTGCACGACGGCGGCGTGAACCGCTCGCAGACGGTCAAGGCGCTGCCCAAGATCATCAAGAACCTCAAGAAGCGCGGCTTCGTCTTCGTGACGGTCGAGGAGCTTGTGGCCGCCGATTAGGGCGGCAGCCGATCAGGGAGCGCCGCCGATCAGGGCCGCAAGGCCGCAAGCGAGCCGCGGCAAGTGCGTCGCAAAGCGCGCTAGAGCTGCATCCGAGCGCGACGCGGCGGGCGGATGACCCGCGTGGGTGTCACGATCACGTCGACGTGCTGGTCGTGCTCGCGCATGGGGATTTCGCTGAGTATCTGCTCGTCGAACGCGACTCCGATACGCGCGCAGTCACGACGCAGCATCGGCAGCAGCCGGTCGAAGTAGCCGCCCCCATAGCCGAGCCTCGCGCCGTCTTCCGAGAACGCCACGCCCGGCAGAATCACCGCGTCGATCGCATCGTGCGCGACGACCGGCGAGTCGGGGGAGGGCTGCCGTATCGCGAGCGGCCCGGGTATGAGCTCGGACTCCACAGAGACCTCGTGCATGACCAGCACGCCCTCGCCCTCGATGCGCGTGTATGCGATGCGCACGCCGCGCGCGCGGAGCGCGTCGATCGCGAGCGATGGGTCGAGCTCGGCCGGCAAGGCCGCGTACGTGAGCACGGTGGTGACCCGGCCGAGCTCGCGCAGCTCGCTGAGTGCGGTCGCGATCGACGCAGCGTGCTCGCGACACACGTCGAGGTCGAGGCAGTCTCGCACTTCGCGAGCACGCTGCCGCGCGGCGTGCTTGGCCGCGGTGATGGCATCGGGCTCGGGGGTATCGGCAGCGAGACTCTCGTCAAACGACATCACTTCACCCCCAGGACCTGCATGACCAGCAACGCGACGGTAAGGCCGATGACGACGACGACCGTCGTCCAGCCAAGGACATTGTAGATGCGACCGTTGACGTAGCGCCCCATGATGCGCCGGTCGTTGACGATCTTCATCATGTAGATGAGCAAGAACGGCAACAACACGCCGTTGACCGCCTGAGACAGCACCATGATCGTGACGAGCGGCGCGCTGGGCAAGAGCACGAACAGCGCGCCGAAGAATATGACGAAGGTGTAGATGGCGTTGAACGCCGGCGCCTCGGCCCAGGTGCGGTCGATGCCGCGCTCGAAGCCGAACGCCTCGGTGACGGCGTACGCAGCCGTGAGTGGCAGCACGAACGCCGCCAGCAGCGATGCGCCGAACAGTCCGATGGCGAACAGCACGCTCGCGTACTCGCCGGCCACGGGGGCCAACGCGAGCGCGGCCTTCTCGGCGGAGTCGGCGTGGATGCCGGCGGGGTAGAGCACGGTACCGGTCGTCACGATGATGAACCACGCGATGATGTTTGCCGCGACCGCACCGCCGATGACGTCGATGCGCTGGTAGTGGAGGTCTTTGACGGTCGCGCCTTTGTCGACCATGTTGCTCTGCACGAAGAACTGCATCCACGGGGCGATCGTCGTGCCGATCGTCGCGATGACCAGGAGCACGAATGCCGAGGTCGGGATGAACGTGGGTACGACCGTCGCCTTGAGGACGACGCTCCAGTCGGGCTTCGCGAGGAACGCGGCGACCACGTAGGCGAGGAACACGCTCGAGAGCGCGAGGAGCACCTTCTCGACGTTCTTGTAGCTTCCGCGCACCACCAGCAGCCATACGACGACCGCGGCGATGGGCACCGAGACGTACTTCGAGACGCCGAAGAGCTGAAGCGCCGCTGCGATACCGGCGAACTCGGCGACGCTGGTCGCGGCGTTGCTCGCAAGCAGGCACGCCATCGCGAACAGCGTGGGTCGCACGCCAAACTTCTCGCGGATCAGCGCCGAGAACCCCTTGCCGGTCACCGCGCCCATGCGCGCGGCCATCTCCTGGACGATGACGAGCGAGAACGTCATCACGAAGATCATCCACAGCGTCGCGTAGCCGTAGCTCGCGCCGCCCGCCGAGTACGTCGCGATGCCACCGGCGTCGTTGCCGGCAGACGCCGCGATGATTCCCGGGCCCAGCGCTGCCAGAAGCGGCAGGAAGCGCCACTTCTTCGACCGCTTCGGGGCGGCTGGTGTGGTCTCGGGCGTCACGCCGGGTTCCTACGCTCCGACGAGGCGCACGTACAGTGCGCCGGCGCCGACGGCGAGTCCCAGGTACAGGACGGCTGCGAGCACCATCATCGACAGGCCGAGGGCCGTTGCCGAGACGGGCTTATCGGCGAGTACGCGAGCACGAGCGAACTGCGTGACTGCCACGCCGGCGATCATGACGAGCAGCACCGCCACGCCCGTGAGTGCGGCGAAGACCGCCACGAGCTGCACGTCGAGACCGAGCAACTCGCCGAGCATGAAGACAGCACCCGCGACGAGTATGCCCAGGGCGATGCCGAAGAGCGAGTCGCGCAGCAGGTGCTGCCAGAAGCGCGATGAGCCCTCCTCGACGTCTTCGATCATCTCGGCGATGGCACGCTGCGAGATGTCCTCGGCGGTGCGAAGCAGAAGCGGTAGCAGCAGAACGGCGGGGATCAGGAAGACGGCCGCGCCGCCGAGCTCCGGGAAGAGCCGCGGGGTGCCGACGATCGCGGCGAAGGCGACGACCGCCCAGACGCCGAGCCAGGCGTTGCGGCGCAGCAGCCACGACACCATGCTCGCGACGGGGCCGGAGTGCTCCGCCGAGCCGGTGGCCAGCGCGAGGTCCTCGGCCGACTCCTCCTCGAGGACGTCGAGCGCATCGTCGACGGTGACGATTCCGAGCAACTTGCCGGTCTCGTCGACGACGGGTAGCGCGAGCAGGTCGTACTTGCTCATCTGCTCGGCGACGTCTTCCTGGTCATCGTCGACGTGGCTGACGAACAGGTCGCGCTCGGCGATCTCGGCGATGGTGGTGGCGGGGGAGGCGAGCAGCAGGTCGCGCAGGGAGATCACGCCCGCGAGCCGGCGGTTGGCCTCGACCACGTAGACGTAGTAGATGCTCTCCTGCTCATCGGATTCCGCACGTAGCTGATCGATGACCTGCTGGACGGTCATCTCGTCGGTGACGGTGGTGACTTCCGGCGTCATGATGCCGCCCGCGGTCTTCTCCTTGTAGCCGAGCAGCGAGCGGATCGCACTCGACTCCTTGACGCCCATGAGGCGCAGCAACGCCTCGGCCTTGTCGTAGGGCAGGTCGCCGATGATGTCGGCGGCGTCGTCGGGGTCCATCTCGGCGAGCAGGGCGGACGCGCGTCGCTCGGAGAGGTCGTCGATGACATCGGCCTGCAGCTCGTCTTCGAGCTCGGAGATCGTGTCGGCGGCGGCTTCGTTGTCGAGGTGCTCGAAGACCTTGGCGCGCTGCGCCGGGGCGAGCTTCTCGAGGATGTCGGCGACGTCTGCGGGGTGCAGCTCGTGGAGGCGCTTGTGGGTGACGGAAAGCTTGACCTGCGACAGGTCGCGGTCGAGGAGGTCCATGTAGTTCCACGCGATGAGGTTCTCTGAGAGCGTACGGCCAAACAGCTTCGCTGCCGCAGCGACCGCCCGTTCGAGCGCGGGCGAGATGCCGCGCAGGATGCCACGGGCGCCCACCTCGGCGCCGAGCAGGCGCAGCTGGTTGCGCGACTCGGAGAGCTTGAGGTCGTTGACGCGCACGACCTTCATCCCCTGCGTGTCGACGATCTGCTTGTTGAGCAGGTCGCGGGAGAGCAGCACCTCATCGGGCTGCAGGTAGCTGAAACGGATCTCGGGCGCGGGCACGTTGAGCATGATCTGCTCGCCGTCGAACACCGCGACGAACTTGCGCCACGACAGCATGAACGGCGTCTTGTCGGGTCCGACGAACGCCAGTGACGTCACGCGCGGGAAGACCTCGCCTGTGGCGATTGCGATGTCGTTGATGGTGCCGATTTCGGCTCCGGCGGCATCAACCACCGGCTTGCCCAGCATCTGGGACAGGTAGATCACGGTTCCCCCTCCCTGCGGCCGTGCGTGCATGCCCATGCTCGCGGTTGGCCCGGTAGGTCGTCTGGCGGCTGCTCCCCCGAGGAGCCACCGACGCATCGGGGTCACCTCGGGGCCTAGATACTGTGAGGTTTCACGTAGGCCCATTCGAACGGGTACAGGTCTGACAACAAGAAAACCCCTACGTCCATGGCGGACGAGGGGCTGCGGCTTCGCACGCATTTCGCGCGCGTACCCGACACGCGTGCCTGCCAAAGGCGCACGAGCCGAGTCGATTCACCGCTCACATCCCTCGTCTATGGATTTGGCACTGTCCGACGTAGGGCGCACGACGCGTGGTGTCGTCGACGCAGCGGGAATGCCCGCCTCCGCAGAGCCCAGCCACCTTAGCCTTCGCCTTAAGCCGGCGAGGGCTGTTCTACCCATTGGCGTCTCTCGACATTTCCGGGCAGTGGCCTGTGTTCGAACAGGAGCCGCACCGTAACGGACGGAGCTGACTTCCTCGATGTCAACGCCGCAAACCGAGGTTCACGGCACAGGCATTGTATTCCCGCAGGTGGGTAAGGGCAACCCGCGCACTTCACAACAGGGCATGGAAGCAGGCAGAATCAACTGTGCACGACGATGGTTTCCGGGGTAAGGGGCGCTCGCCATGACCGAGATGCATCGGATCGAGTTCGAGATCGACGAGGTTCGTCGTTCGGCGCTTGAGGGCGAGGCGACACGACTGGGACTCGAAGTACCCGATGTCGTAAGCCGCGCACTCGCGGCATGGCTCACCGATATGGAGGAGTCTGCCGTCGTCCTGAAACCAGCCGAGTAGGCGCAGAGCGGATCGCCTACCGCTTCTTGCGCGCCTTGGCTTCGTCGAGGGCCGTCACCGTCATACGGGTGATGAGGTCGACCGGTAGCGGCTTCGCAAGTGGGAACTGCACCGAACCCTTGCCGGTCTTGTAGCCGGTGAGTTCATCGGCGAACACACCGACGAGCTTGCCGCCGGGATAGAACCCGACGTGATGCTCGTAGCCCGCGTAGTGGACGAGATGTCGTCCATCGACGTCGAACGTGGGAATCGCGTAACTGATCGTCTCGACCGCCTCGGGGACCAGTGATCGGATCAGTTCGCGCATCTGCGTGAGCACCACCTGCGTGGCCTCGGGGAACTCCGCGATGTAGTCATCGTGGTTCGTCGCGCTCGATCGCATCTCCATCTCGGCTCCTCGAGAATCGGTGTGTCAGGGTTGCCCGGTCGCGGCTTCTACCTGTACCATTACACGTACATGCCAAGTACAGGAGTCTCCTATGGATGCTATTCCCTATACGACCGTTCGCGCCAGCCTCGCGGAGAAGATGGATCGCGTGTGCGAAGACCACGCACCCATCGTCGTGACGCGCAAAGCGAATCCGTCCGTCGTCATGATCTCGCTCGATGACTACGAGGCGCTGCAGGAGACCACGTATCTGTTGCGTAGCCCGGGCAACACTCGGCGGCTCGTGGAGTCGATCGTCCGTCTTGAGAGCGGCGAAGGTGCACAACGGGAACTCGCCGAGTGAAGCTGGTCTTCGACGAGCATGCCTGGGAGGACTATCTCTACTGGCAGCACAACGATCGCAAGGTCGTGACTCGAATCAACCTGCTGATTCGCGATATCGAGCGCAATCCTTTCTCGGGGGCGGGCAAGCCCGAAGCGCTCAAGCACGCACTGGCCGGGTGGTGGTCGCGTCGCGTCGATAGCGAACATCGGATCGTCTATCGGGCCGATGGAGGTCGGTTGCTCATCGCGCAGTTGCGCTACCACTACTGAGGGGAAGCGCCGGCCACTGCTAGGCGTGCGCCCGGCGCCATGAGCTCGCGAATTCCGCCCAGCCGCTTCCACGCTCGGCGGTAGTAGCCACGATGTTGTCGTACCCCGCGGCAGCCTCGAGCACGCGCGAATCGCGCAGCGCGTTGCCCACGAGCACGAGCGTCCCGACCGCGCCGGCCATCTCGACGTCTGCCACCGAGTCGCCGACTGCGATGGTCTGCTCGCGAGCGAGCCCGCGACGGACCATGTCCGAAGCGACCGCACCTCGCTTCGTCACACCGGGCGGCATGAGGTGGTAGGCGTGGATCTCGGTGATGTCGGGTGAGAGTCCTGTCGAGATGGGATGGATGATGCCGTTGTCGATGATGGCGACCGGCAGCTCGAGTGAGCCGAGCATCTTCGCCGCCGCCTCAACATCGATCGATCCGCGCAGCAGGTGAGTGGCCTCGCGGTTGTGGTGGTACGGAGCATGAGGCTCGAGCTGTCCCGGAAATGCGGTCATCAACCGCTCGACCGCGCCGACTCGGGCGATCGCGTCGTGCGGGGTTTCGCTGGCGCCCAGCGCGTAGGCGGGCCAGTCGCCGGTGAGGTAGATCGGTTCGGCCCCGCGATCGGGCACGATGATGCACCCGAGCTCGGCGATGTATCCGCGCCAGCCCATGAGCCGCGCGATCTCACCAGTTTGGATGCGGTTGCGACCGGTGGTGATGACGACGGTGAAGCCGACGGTGTTCACGCTGGCGACCGCCTCGGCAGTGGCGGATGAGGCCACCCCCGAGCCATCGACGAGGAACGAGCCGCCGAGTCCCAGAAGCGTGCCGTCAAGGTCGGTGTAGAGCGTCGTCGCGCGCGAAAGCGCGGCGAGAGCGGCTGGTGATTCGGCGAGCAGCGGGATAATCATGACCCGATGATACCGCCATTCGGCCTGTTCGCACTCGCGGCATCGGGGTTAGAGCGGTATAACAGAACCGCCGTATTCTCGGCATGCCTTTGAGGAGTGCTTCTGATGATGAACGACGCGTTCGAGCTTCCGTTTCCTCAGTACCGTTGCCCCACGTGCGGGAAGGACCTTCCGCTCGGCGAGGCGAGAATGACCGTCACGTGCGCGTCGCACATGAAGCGCGACGCCGTCGAGTTCACCGTTCGGCGCGCGGAAGACGCGGACGCCGACGCAGTGGCCCTCATCTGCGAGCGCGCGATGGGCGAGACCGACGTCGACCTGTTCGGACGCACGTTCGATGTGATGGCAGGCGTGAACTTCGTCGCCATGTCAGGTGACGAACTCGTGGGCTTGCTCGCCCTCGCGATCAATAGGGGCGAGTTGACCGTCGTACTGCTGTCCGTCTACCCGGACTTCCAGGGCACCGGCGTGGGCTCGGCGCTGCTTTCCGCCGCCGATGAGTTCGCGACCAAGCGCGGCCTGCAGTTCCTGCGCGTCGCGATCACCAACGACGACATCCCGCAGCTCTACTTCTATCAGCGTCATGGATTCGCCATCTACGAGATCGCCGTTGGTGAGATCACGGACCGGTTCGGCTCCGCGACCCCGGGCTTCTCGGGAATCCCCGTCAGAGATGAGATCCGCCTGCGTCGTGCCGTGCGCGCGCAGTAGTCACAGCCCCCACGAAGGGAGTCACCGCATGACCCGCTCGTCTCGTGTATCCACTCGCGCACTCGCAGTGCTCGCGATCGCCGCGCTTCTCGGCGTCGCGCTGCTTGCGGGATGCGGCAGCAAGGCCGCAACACCCGATGCCGGCACCGGCACCGCGACCGAGACCGCGCCGGCCGCCAAGGCCATTCCGGTCCGCATCGGCACGCTGGCGACCGAGGACTCGCTGCCTCTGTGGGTCGCCGAGAACATGGGCTACTTCGCGACCGAGGGCATCCCGACCGTCGAGATCATCCCGTTCCAGAGCGCTCAGGAGCGCGACGTCGCGCTGGCGTCGGGCGCTATCGACGGCTTCATGGGCGACATCATCGCGGCGGCGAACCTCACAGCCGGCGGCAAGCCGGTCAAGATCGCGACCGTCATGCTCGGCGCCGATCAGTCGCAGGGCCGCTTCGGGGTCGTCGTGCCGCCGAAGTCGACCGTCACCGACCTTACCAAGCTCGCCGATACGCCCGTGGGCACCTCATCGGCGACGATCCAGGAGTACGTGCTCGACGGCCTCATGGCCGAAGCGGGTATCTCGGCCGATCGCGTCAAGATCGAAGAGGTCAAGAAGGTGCCGGTGCGCTTCGAGCTGCTGATGGCCGGCAAGCTCAAGGCGGCCGCGCTGCCCGAGCCGTTCCTGACGCTCGCCGAGCAGGGCGGCGCGAAGATCGTCGGCGACGACACGAAGGCCAAGTCGAACCTGTCGCAGACGGTCCTCGTGTTCTCGCAGGACTTCCTCGACAAGGAGGGCGGCCCCGAGACCGTCGACGGCGTCCTTGCGGCATGGGACGTCGCCGTCAACGACATCAACAAGGATCCGGCGAACTACCGCAAGGTGCTCGTCGAGAAGGCCAAGCTCCCGGCTCCGCTCGCCGAGAGCTACGTCGTTCAGACGTACCCGACCGCGGCACCTCCAGCGCAGCCCGAGGTCGACGCCGTGCTGGCGTGGATGAAGACGAAGGGCTACCTCAAGGGCGAGGTCACCTACGAGCAGCTCATCCTCGCGAAGTAGACGACGCCTCCCGTGGCCGAACTGATCTTCGATAGCGTCTCGCTTACCTACGAGGGCTCGGACCGCTCGGTCCGGGCCCTCGACGCGCTGTCGCTGGTCGTCGGAGACAGGGAGCCGGTCGCGGTCATCGGGCCGAGCGGGTGCGGCAAGTCCACACTGCTGCTGCTCGCTGCGGGGTTACTCTCGCCGTCTGCGGGGGCTGTGCGCGTGGGCGGTGCGGCGCTCGTCGGTCCGCGTCGCGAGACGGCCCTCATCCTTCAGGACTTCGGATTGCTGCCGTGGAAGACCGTCTCGGCGAACGCGGGCCTCGGACTACAGGTGCGTGGCGTCGCCCGAGTCGAGCGTGAGCGGCGAAGCGAGGAGGCGCTCGAGCGCGTGGGGCTCGCGGACTTCTCGCGCGCGTACCCGAGCGAACTGTCAGGCGGCATGCGGCAGCGACTCGGCCTGGCTCGGGCGATCGCACTCGACGCCGACGTGCTGCTGATGGACGAGCCGCTATCGGCGCTCGACGCGCTCAAGCGCGAGGACCTGCAGGACGTGCTGCTCGAACTGTGGCGCCGCCGCGGCCACACGCAGGTGCTCGTCACGCACTCGATCGAGGAGGCGGTGTTCCTCGGACGCCGCGTCGTCGTGATGACACCACGGCCCGGGCGAGTAGCCGCGATCGTCGACAACCCCGCGATGGGTGAGGCCGGCTACCGTGACAGCGACGCATTCCACGAGCGCTGCGTGCAGCTGCGGCGCATCCTCGCCGATGAGGGCGCGGTCCACGCTGCCGGTGCGCGAGTGGATGGGGCGGCATCGTGACGAACCCCATCGTCCGCAAACTGGTGGGTTACGCGTGGGCGTTGGCCGCGCTGCTCGTAGGATGGGCGGCTCTGGCGGCGGTCGTGGGCTCGCCGGCGCTCCCGGGCCCGGCGATCGCGATCACGACGTTCGTCGAGCAGTGGCCGGAGATCTGGCCAGAGATAGTGGTGAGCTTCTGGCGCGTCATGGCCGCGATGCTCATCGGAACCGCGCTGGCCGTGCCGCTTGGCCTGTGGCTCGGGCGCTCTCCACGGGCTGACGCCGTGGCGGCCCCGATCATCTTTCTGACGTATCCGATCCCGAAGGTCGTGCTGCTGCCGGTCTTCTTCGTGCTGCTCGGCCTCGGTCACGCACCGAAGGTGGCGCTCATCGCGCTCATCGTCTTCTTCCAGATACTCGTGACCGCGCGCGATGCAGCCAAGGCGGTACCGGAGCCCAGCGTGCTGTCGGTGCGATCGCTCGGTGCCTCGAGTGTCGACGTGTATCGACACGTGATCGTTCCCGCCGCGCTGCCCGACATCTTCACAGCGCTGCGCATCGGTACGGGGACCGCGATCGCGGTGCTCTTCCTCGCCGAGTCGATCGCCGGTTCAAGCGGCATCGGCTGGTACATCGTCGATGCCTGGGGCTCGATCGACTACCCCGGGATGTTCGCCGGCATCATCGGCATGGCGCTGCTGGGCGTGGCGCTCTACGAGGCGCTCGATGCGGTTGAGCGCCGCATGACGCGCTGGCGAAGCGCGGGGCGCTGACGCGCTAGTACGGCTTGCTCACTGAGGCGAGCTTGCTGACTGTCACCATCTTGTAGCCGCGCGCCTTGAGCGTGGCGCAGATTCTTGGCAATGCTGCCACAGACTCGGGATGCGTCTGATGCATCAGGATGACATCGCCCGGGCCAATGTGATCCACGATCCGATGGTAGATCTGATTCGACGTGTAGTGGCGCGGCGAGGTATCCGCCGCCGTCACCGACCAGTTCACGTAGAACTCGTTGGTCTTGTTGACGGCCTTGATCCCGGCCGTGTTGACCGAGCCGCCCATACCGCGCACCCACAGAGGTGCGAAGCCCCCCGTCGCGCTCTTGATGATGCTCTTCGCCCCATTGACCGAGTTGTACGCAGGCGTGTAGCCCTTGTTCAGCATGTTGTGCGAGAGCGTGTGGTTGGCGACCTCGTGCCCACGGTCGTAGGCCGACTTCCCATGGCTGGCGCGCGACTTGAGCAGGTTGCCGATGAAGAAGAACGTGCCCTTCGCGCCGTACTTGTCCAGCACGTCGAGCGTCTTGAACGTGGCGGATTGCGGGCCGTCGTCGATGGTGATCGCAACCCACTTGCGAGTGGTCTTGAACGTACCGATCCGTGCGCCGATGTATCGCGTACGCCATTCGGTGACGATGATCGTCCGGGGTGTGCCAAGTGAGCGTGCATGCGCCTTGTCCTCGTGCATCGCGCGCACCCGCCACTTGCCGGCGCTCGGGAGCCGGAACGTGCCCGAGTACTTGCTCGCCGAGGTGGTAGCAGACGTCCTCGCGGAGTACGTGACCTTCGTGACCCACTGCCCCTTCTCGTACTTCTGGCACACGATCTTCGTCGTCCCGGTGGTCACGCCGTGCTTGGGCCACAGACTGCCGCGGGCCGGGAGGAGTTCTCCGGGGTAGGCGAAGTCCTGATGCGTCCACGGCTGGCCGAGAACAACGCGCGGCTTGATGACCACCTCGGTGCTCAGTGCCGGCACGTAGTCGGCGTCGCCCGAGTAGCGGGCGCGCAGCGTCACGGCGTTGACGGGCGAGAGCGTCGCGGTCACGCGACCGTGCGAATCGGTGGTCTCAGTTGCGATCGTGCTCACTCCCGAGATGGTCACCTTCTCGATCATCACACGCATGCCCGAGAGCGGTGCGCCGACCGCGTCGGTGAGGGTTGCGGTGGCCGTGAACGACGCCTTGGCGGGAATCGCCGATGGGGCGGCGACAGTCAGCGATGTCTCGATCATGCCCGGCACCGGTGCGGCGAGAGCCGCCGTTGGTGCGAACGCGGCGGCAAGCGCGAGCGCACATACCGAGAGCGTGAACGGGATCGACCATGGTGACTTCATCGTCACTCCTTCTCGGCGGCAGCGCGTCTAGCGCGCCCGACTGACCGACGCCAACTCGGACAGGGTGACCATCTTGTAGCCGCGCGCTTTGAGAGTGGCGCAGATGCGCGGCAGGGCCTCAACGCTTTCCGCATGCGTCTGGTGGATGAGGATGACATCGCCCGAACGCACGTGATCGACGACGTTGCGGTAGAGCTTGGTGGGCGGCGTGTAGCGCGCGTGTGAGTCGTAGGAGTCCAACGACCAAATGGCGCACAGTTGGCCCGAGTTCTTGATCGCCCGGTCTCCGACCGAGTTGATGCCGCCGCCCATCGGACGAACCCATATGGGGGAGAAGCCGGTTGCCTCGCGGATTGTGGTCTTGGTGACACCGACCGACTTGTAGTCGAACGCGTACGGTCCATTGAGCATGTCGTGCTTCGCTGTGTGGTTAGCGATCTCGTGGCCGCGGTCGTAGCTGAGTCGAGCTTGCGTCATATAGCTGCCACGACGCAGAAGCTGGTTCGTGAAGAAGAAGGTGCCCTTCGCGCCGTACTTCTCAAGGATCCGGCAGATCTCCGGCGTGCGCGTGTTTGGGCCGTCGTCGATGGTAATGGCGACCATCTTGCTCGGCGCCTTGTAGCCGTGGACCCTCTTGCCCACGTATCGGTCGCGCCACCGTGTGACCTTCAGGCGCTGGGAGATGCTATAGCTGCGCGCATGGCCCTCGTCTTCGTGCCGCACGCGAATCCGCCAGGTGCCACTTGCCGGCACACGGAACTTGCCCTTGTAGCGGCTGGCACCCTTGGAGTTCACGATCGTGGTCGGGTAGGTGCGATGCAGCACCCAGACGCCGTTCTCCAGGCGTTCGCACAGGATCTTCGTCGCCGTGCTGCTGCTGGCATGGGTCGGCCACAGCGTGCCGCGAGCAGGAAGCCACTGCTCGGGATAGGCGAAGGCGTCATGAGTCCACGGCTTGCCCAGCTCGACTCGCGGCATAACGGTTTGGGTGTCGCTCTCGGATGCAGCCAACGCCGCAGTCCCGGCGAAGCGGGCCTTGATGCGGATGGTCGACTTGGGAGCGACGTTCGCCGAGAAGTGGCCGCTCGCGTTCGTCGTCCCCGTCGCGAGCACGATCTCGCCCGTCGTGGTGAAACGAACGAGCGAGACGGGCGCATCAGGCACCGCGGCGCCATCGGTGTCCACCACCGAGATAGCGACCGTCGTGGTCTCGCGGGCTGCGATGGTCACCGGCGCGGATAGGCTTGTGACAGTGGAGGCAGGCGTCGGGTCGATGACCGGCTCGGCATGCGCCGCGAGAGGAAGCGCGACCAACAGCGAACTGCTGACGACGAGAAGGGTGAGCAAGCTACGGCGGATACGCATGGAAGTCTCCCAAGAGTGAATCAAGACACTCTCAGAATATACCCGCAGGTGGACGCGGCAAAAGGGGGAACGCCTCCAGACGTTGGAGGCCCAGCCTAGTGCGGGTCGCTACTCTTCGTCGCCCGCCGCCGAGTCGGAGAACGCATCGAAGTTGTCCTCGGCCTCGAGCACGAGCGCCGGCAGCTCGAGAAGCGCCGTCGCCTCGGCCTCCGGCAGGCTCTCGACGTTCTTGAGCTTTCGCTCCATGGCACGGCTGCGGCGCTCGGTCTCGCCAATGGTGTTGGCTGCGGTATTGAGCTGCTTCTTCACCTTTACGAGCACATCGCCGAACTTGCCGAACTCGGTCTTCACGGCCGCGAGGATCTTCCAGACCTCAGCGGACTGCTGCTCGATCGCGAGCGTCTGGAAGCCCATGCGCAGTGCGCTGAGGAACGCGGTGAGGTTGGTGGGGCCGACCGGCACGACGTGGTAATTGTGCTGCAGCTCATCGGCGAGGGTGGGGTGACGTAGCACCTCCGCATACAGGCCTTCGGTGGGGAGGAACATGAGTGCGAACTCCGTGGTGAACGGGGAGCAGAGGTACTTGGAGCTGATCGCCTCGGCCTGCACCTTGATTGAGCGGGCAAGCGAATCGGACGCCTTCTGGACCGCCTCGACGTCGCCGCGCTCGGCGGCGTCCTGCAGGCGGACATAGTCCTCCTGCGGGAACTTCGAGTCGATCGGGAGCCACACGCACGACTCCGGGTCGTCGTCGGGGCCAGGCATGCGGACGGCGAACTCGACGACCTCGCGCGAGTCGGGTTTGGTCTGTACGTTGCGAGCGAACTGGCTGGTGGTGAGCGTCTGCTCGAGCAGGGCCCCCAGCTGGACCTCAGCCCACGTGCCCCGCGCCTTGACGTTGGTGAGGACCCGCTTGAGGTCGCCGACACCGGTCGCGAGGTGCTGCATCTCGCCAAGACCTCGCTGCACGGCCTCGAGACGCTCGCTGACCAGCTTGAACGACTCGCCGAGCCGCTTCTCGAGGGTGTCGTGCAGCTTCTCGTCGACGGTCTTGCGCATCTCCTCGAGCTTCTTCTCGTTGCCGTCCTGAAGCTCCTTGACGCGCGCATCGACCGTCGTGCGGATGAGTTCGAGGGACTTGGCGTTCGACTCACCCAGATCCTTGAGCTGCCTGTTCACTCCATCGAGTTGCGTGCGCTGCATCTCGCCGAGTGCGGTGAGATTCGTCGAGAGGGTGGTGTTGGCGGTGTTCAGTGAGCTCGTGAGCTCCTCGCGTGAGTCGCGGGCTGCACGGGCGGCCTCTTCTCGGCTGGCGCGAAGCTCCTCACGAAGTGTGCCGTCGTCCTTGGATGCCGTGGACGTGCGCAGGAACAGCGCGACCAGGAGGCCGGCGTTAGCCAGGCCGAGAGCGACGAGTATCCACTGCATTGCGGTGTTCATGGGTTACCTCACGTGAGAGCGGTCGGTGCGGCGATGCGCCGCAGCGGTCGAGTCGAGTGTAGAGCAACTCGAACGCTACGCGGTCAGCGTAGTCGGCGGGTCTGACACGGAGCGGGCGTGGCCGCGCAGCGGGTGTGAATGCGCTATCGTCGGGTAGGGGTACTGACCGGTGCGCCACCCCGGCAAACGGTGGACGCCTGACGAGAGGGACTCAGCATGAGGGCAGCAGGGAAGACGATCGCGGTGACCGGCGGCGGCAACGGCATCGGACGCCAGCTGGTGTTGGGCCTGCTCGCGCGCGGTGCGCGGGTCGCGGCGATCGACATGAGCGAAGCCGCTCTTGCCGAGACCGTCCAGATCGCCAAGGCCGGCGACAAGCTCTCCACACACGTCGCGAACATCACCGACCGAGATGTTGTCGACGCGCTGCCCGCGGCGATCGCCGAGGCGCACGGTCAGGTCGACGGCCTCATCAACTGTGCGGGCATCATCCAGCCGTTCGTGCTGTTCAATGAACTCGAGTACTCAGCCATCGAGCGCGTGATGAACGTGAACTTCTGGGGCACGGTCAACACCTGCAAGTCGTTCCTGCCGGTTCTCATGGCACGGCCGGCGGCGCACATCGTCAACATCTCGAGCATGGGCGGCTTCCTCCCCGTGCCCGGCCAGACGATCTACGGCGCCTCGAAGGCGGCGGTCAAGCTGTTGACCGAGGGCCTGCACTCGGAACTCATGGACACCAACGTCTCGGTCACCGTGGTCTTCCCCGGGGCCATCGAGACAGACATCTCGAAGAACTCCGGCGTGGGCGATCCCGTGAGCTCCGAGGAGGCCTCCGAGGCCGCCAAGAAGTTCCCGATGACGAAGCCGGACGTTGCTGCGGGGGCTATCCTCGACGCGATGGAACGCGACGCGTACCGCGTGACGGTGGGCAAGGACGCCACGATGCTCGACCGACTCTCGCGACTCGCGCCGAAACGGGCCGCCAAACTCATCTACGACAACATGAAGTCGCTGCTCAAGCAGTAGTCATCGGCGGGCCGAGAGGTGAAGCCGCCAGGAGTTTGCGACCACCGCGAGCGATGACGCGGCCATAGCCGCAGCCGCGACGACAGGCGAGAGCCGACCCATGACAGCCAGCGGGATCGCGACCGCGTTATAGGTGAACGCCCACACCAGATTCTGCGTGATGATGCGACGCGTGGCGGCCGCCAGGCGCAGCAGCGCCGGAACCGCCGAGAGGGGAGCGTCGTCGCGGGTCAGCACGACGTCGGCGGCGAGCACTGCGACATCCGAGCCGCCGCCGATAGCGACTGCCAGATCCGCCGCCCCGAGCGCCGCTGCGTCGTTGATGCCGTCGCCGATGAACGCGAGCGTGCCGTCCGAGTTGTCGGCAAGTTCGCGGACCGCCTGCTCCTTCTCGTGAGGCAGGACCTCGGAGCGGACTTCGTCGACGCCGAGCAGCTCGGCAACCGCCTCGCAGGTGCGCGCCGCATCGCCGCTGATCATCGCCGTTCGCACACCGCGCGCCCGCAGCTGGCCGAGCGCATCGGCCGCCTCCGGGCGCACCGCGTCTGCGAACCGCACGCCGCCGAGCAGCTCGCCACCGCCTGGGGCCCCGACGCCCGCTGGGCCGTGGCCGCCGAAGCCCAGGTTCACGAAGCCCGCATTCTCAAGCTCGACTGCGGCAAGGCCCGTGCCCGGCTGGGCTGGCATCCCCGCTGGCCGGCCGATACAGCCGTGGCCCGCAGCCTCGGCTGGTATCAAGCCTGGCGCAAAGGTGCCGACATGCATACCTACACCCTCGACGAAATCGCCGCCTTCGGACGCACCCCATGAGCCTGATCCGCCAGACCCTCCTTGC